>JBKJLU010000125.1:0-6528 GCA_046596815.1 Acidimicrobiales bacterium
GCCGGGCAGGGAGGCGGGCAGGATCACGTGCCAGAACAGGGACAGGCGCTTGGCACCCAGCACGCGCCCGGCGCGAATGAGGATGGGCGGGATGTTGTCCGCACCGGAGATGAGGCCGTTGGCGATCGCGGGGGCGGCACCGATCACGACGACGAAGAAGATGGCCCCCTCCTTGCCGCTGAACAGCACGATGGCCAGGGGGAACCAGGCGATCGACGGCATCGTCTGGAGTCCGGTGATGAGCGCGCCCACGGCCACCCGCAGCGGACGAATGGTGGCGACGAGCGCTCCTACGAATCCGCCGACGAGCACGGCCAGACCGAAGCCCACTGCGGCTCGGCGGGCGGTCACGCCCACGCCGGTCCAGAACGAGTTGGTCGTGACGATCTCGGCGAGCTTGGCGAACACCGTCGCCGGAGCCGGCAGCACGTACTCCTCCCGCCATCCGCTCTCGACAACCAGTTGCCAGAGCACGAGCGCGAGTGCGAGAGCCGCGAGCTTCGGCCAGGTCTTGCCCCAGATCTGGCCGGCCGTGATGCGGCGCCGACCCTGGCTTTCTTCAAGCGCGTCGAGCCCGGCGAGTTGTTGGGTGAGTACCTGTTGGTCAACGGCCATGACGGGCCACCTCTCGGCGGAGAGCCGCGGTGACGTCACCGGCGAGCGAGGACACGGCGGGTGACTCGATGCGTCGCGGTCGGGCGATGTCGACCGGGAACTCGGCGGCTACGCGGCCCGGCCGGCTGGTCAGCAACACGATGCGGTCACCCAGTCGGGCCGCCTCCCGCACGTTGTGGGTGACAAAGATGATGGTCTTCCCCGTCTCCGACCAGATGCGCTCGAGTTCGTCGTGCAGCAGGTCGCGCGTCATGGCGTCGAGGGCCCCGAACGGTTCGTCCATGAGCAGGATGTCGGGCTCTTGCGCGAGTGCTCTGGCCAATGCGACGCGTTGACGCATGCCGCCGGAGAGCTCATGGGGACGGCGCTCCCCCATCCCTCCGAGATGGACGAGTTCGAGCAGTTCGGCCGCCTTCGCCTTGCGTTCGGCTTTTCCGATCCCCCGGAGGCGCAGGGCGAGTTCGACGTTGCCGCTTGCCGTCTGCCACGGCAGCAGGGCCGCCTCCTGGAAGAGCAGGGTCGGGCGACCGCCGGGTACCACGATCTCGCCGACCGTCGGGCGGTCGAGCCCGGCGATCAGGGTGAGGAGCGTGCTCTTGCCACAGCCCGAAGCACCGACGAGACAGACGAACTCACCGACGCGCACGGTCAGATTGATGTCGTCGAGGGCGACCACTCCCGTGGGATATCGCTTCGAGACGCCGTCGATCTTCACGGCGATGTCGGCCTTCGCCGGCGCTCCCGGCACCCGGGACTCGGTCATGGTCATGCGCCTTCCACCTCTTCTTCGCCGGCACCCTCGAGCACCTCGTTGAGCAGTTGCAATGCGTAGATTCCGTCGAGGTCGACCTTGCCGAGGAGGCCGACTTCGTTGGCGTGTCGAGCCGAGACCGCCAACGACGGAGCGATCGGGTCGTTGGTGAAACGCAGGTTCTTCCAGGCTTCGACGATCACGCCCTCGGCGAGACGCTTCGATGTGATCTTCTCGATGCCGGCGTTCACCATCGTCTTCGCGTCGTTCTCGTTGGCGGCGATGAACGCGTTGGCCTCGACCTGACCTTCCAGCAGCTTGCGGACGGTATCGGGATGCCGATTGAGGAACGCCGTTCGCACGACGAGGACGGTGGTGGCGAACGCCCCTTCCGGCCAGAGCGTGGCCTCGTCGACCAAAACCTTGCCGCCGCCCTCGAGCACCAATCGGGTGGCCCAGGGCTCGGGAACCCAGGCACCGGCGATGGCGCCACTCCGGAACGTCTCGAGGGTCTGGGCGTTCTCCTGGGGCACCACGGAGACGTCGCCGCCGCCTTCCGGGTTGGTGTCGATGCCGTGGTCGTCGAGCCAGAAGCGAAGGGCCACGTCCTGGGTTCCACCGAGTTGCGGGCTGGCGATCTTCTTTCCCCGAAGATCGGCCGGCCGGTTGATCGACGGCTTGACGACAAGAAATGCGCCGCCCGACGTCGCCCCCGAGATGATCCGGATGGCGTCCCCGTTCGACTTGACGTAGGCGTTGATGGCCGGGCTCGGTCCGAGGTAGGCCGCATCGAGGGCGCCGGAGAACAAAGCCTCGATGGCCGCCGGACCGGCGTTGAAGGTCGACACGGAAAGGGTGTCCTCGGCCAGGCGGCGCTTGAAGATGCCACGCTCGACGCCCACGATGGCGCTGGCGTGGGTCAGGTTCGGGAAATACCCGAGCCGGAGTTCAGTCGGGCCCGTCTCCGTTGCCGACGCGTCGCCCGACCCGGCCCCACACGCGCCCAACAGCAGCACCATCGTCGACGTGAGTGTGGCGAGGACGGCGAACATCCGTGGACGGCGGGAGGGAAAGGTCATGCAGCGGGAGGCTCCTGGTTCCTATTCCTGACTGAGTTCATCAGGTTAATAGGAATACGGGATCAGATGGTATTCAAGCCCGTTCCTCGCTCACGAGATAACGAGGACCGCGGCCGAGGGTCGCTGCGATATCGCCCGGGTTGTACAGAGCGCATGCCTTCAGCGAGAGACAGCCGCAGCCGATGCACCCGCCCAGTTCGTCCCGAAGCCGTACGAGCACGTCGATCTGCTCGTCGAGCCGGTGCCGCCAGCTTGAGGAGAGGCGCATCCAGTCGGCCTTCGTCGGCGTTCGGCTGTCCGGCAACGTTGCCAACGCTGCGCGAATCTCCTCGAGGGTCAGGCCCACCCGCTGAGCCACCCGAACGAAGGCCACGCGCCGCAGCACCTCTCGGGGATACCGCCGTTGCCCGCCATCGGAACGTTCGGCGCTGATCAGCTGCTCCTGCTCGTAGAACCGCAAGGCCGAGGTGGCGACGCCCGTACGGCCAGCGACCTCTCCGATGGTGAGCATCACGTCCGACATGCGTCGATGGTAGGGAGGCGACGACGGCTTCTTTGCCACCTGAACGCCGCGCCGAGGCAATGGTGCATCCCGTTGCCGTTCCCTCCACCCTCGGGCCGACGGGCGGGGTCGGCGTGTCGGGTGAGGATCCAGAACCCCAGCGTTGTCGCGTCACTCTTGTGTTGCCGTTCCCATCTCATTCCCCAGCATCGAGTCCACCTGGTGTTACCGACGGTAACACCCTCGTTGGCAGCTCGACGCGGCCGCTTCTGTCACATGAGTGGTTTCGCGTTGTTTCCTGGCGCAAGCGAGGGATACCAACGTATTTCCTCGCAAGTCGGTACAGTCGAGCCATGCCGGCCCTCGCATACCGGGCCGGTCAGGTCGCCGAACTGCTCGGTGTGAGCGTGGACACCGTGCGTCGACTCGGCGACAACGGCGACCTCAAGTCAGAGCGTTCTCCCGGCGGGCAGCGCGTCTTCGATGCTGTCGATCTCGCCCGATATCTCCGCAGGGAGGGAAGCGCTCCAGACCACTCCGAGGTCACCGTCGGGCAATCGGCTCGCAATCGCTTCCCCGGCATCGTGACCCGGGTCGTGAAGGACAAGGTCATGGCCCAGGTGGAGATCCAGGCAGGACCGCATCGCGTCGTCTCGCTGATGACGCGCGAAGCCGCCGACGAACTGGGCCTGGCTCCGGGCGTTCTCGCCGTGGCGGTGGTCAAGTCGACCAACGTCGTCATCGAGGCCAACATCTCGTGAGTCGTTCGTGGCTCGTTGTGCTGCTCGCTGGCGCAGTCCTCCTGGCGGCATGTAGCGACGACAGCCCAGACCAAGGCGACCTCACGATCTTCGCTGCGGCGTCGCTGACCGAGGCCTTCACGGAAATGGGGGAAGCGTTCGAAGCCACCAACCCCGACGTAGCGGTGACGTTCAACTTCGCCGCCTCCTCCGCACTGGCCCAACAACTCAACGAAGGAGGCGCCGCCGACGTCTTCGTCAGCGCCGACGAGGCGAACATGAAGAAGGTGACGGATGCCGGCCGCGCATCCGCCTCTGAGGTCATCGCCCGGAACCGCCTGGCCATCCTGGTCGAGCAAGGCAACCCGAAAGGCATCACCGGCCTCGGTGACCTCGCCAGCTCCGATGTCGTCGTCGTGCTCTGCGCTCCCGAGGTGCCCTGCGGGAAACTCGCAGCGGCGGCGTTGGCGAAGGCCGCCGTCAACGTGAACCCGGCGTCGGTGGAGGAGAACGTGAAGGCCGTGGTCTCGAGGGTGACACTCGGCGAGGCCGACGCCGGAATCGTCTACGTCACCGACGTGAAGTCTTCGGGCGACAAGGCCGACGGCGTGCCCATCGACTTCGCCGACGATCCCGCGCTCGAGGCCGTGTACCCCTTGGCAGTCATCACCAAATCGACGAACCCAACGGCGGCCGACGCTTGGCGCACCTACGTCCTCGGTCGTGAGGGAATCGCCATCCTGTCCAAGTACGGATTCCTCGCTCCTTGACCGGTCGAGGTCGTCGAAGGCCCGCGCTCACGCTGGCGTTCGCGGGCATAGGTGCGGCGTTCTTCGTGCTGCCCCTCGCCGGCCTGGCCTGGCGGGCGCCGTGGCGGCAGCTCCTCGATGACCTGACGACCCCCGAGGCCGGAGACGCCCTGCGACTCTCGCTCGTCTGCTCGCTGTGGGCCACCCTCATCTCGGTGGTCTTCGGTCTGCCGCTGGCCTGGATCTTGGCGCGGGTTCCCTTCCCCGGTCGGAGGGTCGTGCGAGCGCTGGCGTTGGTGCCACTCGTCCTCCCACCTGTGGTCGGGGGCGTCGCCCTTCTCTTGGCCTTCGGTCGGCGGGGCCTGTTCGGGAGGTACCTCGACCAGTGGTTCGGCGTGACCCTTCCCTACACGACCGCCGGCGCAGCCATAGCCGAGGCGTTCGTCGCCATGCCGTTCCTCGTCGTCACGGCGGAAGCAGCTTTTCGCAGCATGGACCGTCGTTACGAAGACGCAGCCCACACCCTCGGCGCCAGTCGGTGGATGGTCTTTCGTCGGGTGACGCTCCCGATGACGTGGCCGGCGCTGGCCGCCGGAGCCCTGCTCGCCTGGGCCCGGGCCCTCGGAGAATTCGGCGCCACCATCACCTTCGCCGGCAACACCCCGGGCCGCACCTCGACCATCCCGCTCCAGGTCTACCTGCTGCTCGAGTCGGGCCGCCTCGACGGGGCCATCGCGCTGAGCCTCGTGCTCCTCGGTGTCTCCGTCGCCGTCCTCGCCACGATGCGCGACCGATGGATGGGCGCACTGTGAACGCCGGGCTTGTCGCCGATGTGTCGGTGCGACGAGGGGGGTTCGACCTCACGGCACGCGTCGAGGTCGCCGCCGGAGAAACGGTGGCCGTGCTCGGACCCAACGGCGCGGGAAAGTCCACCCTGCTCGGCGCGCTCGCCGGGTTGATCGCCATCGACCGCGGCACTGTCGTCCTCGACGACGTCGTTCTCGAAGACACGCAGACCGCAGCATTCGTGACGCCCGAGCACCGTCCGATCGGCGTCGTGTTCCAGGACTACCTCTTGTTCCCCCACATGACGGCCGTGGACAACGTGGCTTTCGGACTTCGTTGTCGCGGAACCAAGCGATCGGAGGCCCGCCAGGAGGCAGAATCGTGGCTCCAGCGGATGGGCCTCGTCGACTACGCAACGACGAAGCCGGACCACCTGTCGGGGGGGCAGGCCCAGCGGGTCGCACTGGCCAGAGCGCTGATCACCAGGCCCCGACTCCTGCTTCTCGACGAGCCGTTGGCCGCCCTCGATGCCAGCACCCGGGCGGAGACACGACGGGACCTACGGCGGCTGCTCTCGGAGTACGACGGTGTCCGCATCCTGGTGACCCACGATCCGGTCGAAGCTGCAGCCTTGGCCGATCGCCTTGTCGTTCTCGAAGAGGGTCGCGTCGTGCAGGCGGGAAGCCCGGCGGAGATACGCGCCCACCCGCGGTCGCGCTACATCGCCGACCTCGTTGGCGTGAACCTCTGGAACGGGCGAGCACGAGGAGATCACGTCGTGATCGCCCCGGGCGTCTCGCTCACCTTCGTCGGACCGGTGGACGGCGAGGTCGTTGCCGTCGTGCACCCTCGGTCGGTCGGCCTGCACCGCCGAGCTCCCGAAGGATCGCCCCGCAACGTCTGGGAGGGGCGGGTCACGACCATCGACCGAGACGCGGATCGGGCCAGAGTGCAGGTCGATGGTCCCCTTCCCATCGTCGCCGAGATCACCACGTCCGCCCTCGACGACCTGGGGTTGGTCGGCGGCTCGGCCGTCTGGGTCTCGGTGAAGGCCACCGAGGTCGCCGTCAGCCCTGCGTAATCACTCGTCCGGATAGACGACTGCCACCGCTGCGCGGATCGCGTCGAAGCACGCGTGGACTTCGGCGGCCTCGAACCCGGCGCGACGTCGGCGAGCTCGCGACTTCGCAGCCGGACCGGGCCGCTGCGCGCTACGCGGCCGCCGTTTCCGTTGCCCCTCTGGACGCTCCATGGCGTTGCCGTTGCCCTTGCGTACCCCGCAAGGGCATCAACGACGCCGTCCGAC
>JBKJLU010000191.1:0-11637 GCA_046596815.1 Acidimicrobiales bacterium
ACTTCCGGGGAAGGCGCTGTGCGTACGGGTGGTGCAGGAAGTGTTTGAACGTCGCTTCTGCCCACGGGCTGATGTCGGGCACCTCGAACGGGCAGGCGCCGGCGAGGTGGCAGCCCATGACGTTGCGGACGGTGTCGCCGCAGGCCTCCCGGCTCGTCATCCCCACGCCGGCCAGGTCGCGCAGCAGCGCCGGCACCCGCTCGAGGTCGACGAAGTGGAACTGGATGTTCTGTCGGGTCGTGATGTGACCCCAGCCGCGGCTGTACTCGTCGGCAATGCGTCCGAACACGTCGAGCTGTTCGGCGGTGACGCCCCCGTAGGGCAGCTTCACCCGGATCATCTGGTTGCGTCCGCCCTGGCGCTGTCCGTACACGCCGTTGTTCAGGCGGAAGACGCGGAACCGGTCCTCGTCGATCTCTCCCGCCAGATACGGCACGAGCAGCTCCCGGAACTTGGTGATGTCGGCGTCGATCTCCGCCCGGAGTTCAGGCGCGAACGCACCCGGTCCGATCTCGACGGTGGAAGTACTGGCCATGCTCGGCTCCTGAGGTGGGGACGCGGACGAAGACGTGGCGCGCGAGCGCCGGGACGCGATCTAGCGGAGCGCGGTGCGGCTGCGGTCGTCGCAGCCGAGGTGGGCCATGACCCCGACGAAGACCGGCGGTGCGCCCAGCACACGCAACAATCCGTCGGGGAGGCACGTGGTCACGAGGTCGATCGTACCAATACCCGACCTAGTCGATCAAGTTTTGCGGGAATTGCTACCCGCGGCGCCGTTTCTTGACTGTTTGCGGGATCAGATCGTCCTCGTGGCGGCCCCAGCCGGGGTCCAGGGGAGCGGTGTCGGGCGCATCGTCGTCCGACGCGACAGCGTCGTCGGGAGCGACCGGGGCCGGCGGCCCGTCGGTCTGCCCGTCGGTCTGCCCGTCGGGCCGCGCGTCGGGCTGCACGTCGGCCAGCATGCCGCTGAGGGTGCTGGCGCCGAGCCGCTGTTGCGGCCGTACCGGACTCTCGTATGCCTTGGTGCGGTCGAGCCAGGAGAAGTCGGTGATCGACGAGACGGAGGCGGCCTCTCCCCGTAACTGCTCGACGTCATACTTCGCGGCCGCCAAGGTCGCCGTCGTGGTCTCGAGCTGCTCGCGCAGGTTGCGGTTCTCTTCGGACATCTCTGCAAGTTGGCTTCGGAGAAAGCCCAACTGATTCTCGATCTCGCCGAGCCGCTGCCGGGCATCGGCGGCCGACTGGCGGGCAATGCTGGCCTCTTCCCGAGCCGCGTCGGTCTGCATCGACCAATAGCTCGCATCCATGTCGCCCGCCCATGAGACCGCGTCGTCGTCCTCGTCTCCGAGCCCGGCGGCGAGCGCCAACACGGCGTCCAAGGGAACCAGGAACACCCCCCGTTCTCCTTCTGAACGTTGCGTCGGCAGCCGACCAGAGCGGTACCAATGCCGCACCGTGCTGGTGTCCACGCGCGCTTGCGTGGCTGCGTCGCCCACCGTCACCCACGCCTCATTCGGCAATGGATCGGTGGTAGCGATGGAAGCGTCGTTCATGCAGTACCCATTCGCCGAAGAGTTGTCCGCCCGCTGACAACCGCATTCTCGCCGCTCTCGGCGTCAGGCGTCGAGTGCCGCACCGGTCGAGCGTTCAGTCGCGTAGGAGTTCAGCGACCCGGAAGGCGAGGTCGAGGGACTGGCGCGCATTGAGTCGAGGGTCGCACATCGTCGTGTAGCGGTTGTCGAGGTGGCCCTCGAGCACTTCCTCCGCGCCTCCGAGGCACTCCGTCACATCGTCGCCGGTCAACTCGATGTGCACGCCACCAGGCGTCGTGCCCTCGGCCCGGTGGACGGAGAAGAACTCCCGAATCTCGGCGAGTACGTCGTCGAAGTGCCGGGTCTTGCGGCCCGACGGACTCGAGAACGTGTTGCCATGCATCGGGTCGACGGCCCAGACGACCGGATGGCCGGCGTCGCGGACGGCCCGAATCAGGGCGGGAAGGGTGTCGCTGACCTTGTTGGCGCCCATGCGGCTGATCAGCGTCAGCCGGCCGGGGATCTTGTCGGGGTCGAGCGACGTGCAGATCTCGAGCACCTCCTCGGGGGTGGCCGATGGTCCGACCTTGCAACCGATGGGATTCTTGACCCCGCGCAAGAACTCGAAGTGGGCCCCGCCGACTTGTCGGGTCCTCTCACCGATCCAGAGCATGTGGGCGGAGCAGTCGTACCAGTCTCCGGTCAGGCTGTCCTGGCGGGTGAGCGCCTCCTCGTAGCCGAGGATGAGGGCTTCGTGGCTCGTCCAGAAATCGACCTGGTGCAGGCGCTGCTCGGCGGAGAGGTCGATGCCGCACGCCCGCATGAATCGAAGGGCCCGCTCGATCTCGGCGGCGATGGCGTCGTACCGGCGGCCCTCAGCACTCGAGGCAACGAACTGCTGGTTCCACACGTGGACCTGCGAGAGATCGGCAAAGCCGCCCTTGGTGAAAGCCCGCAGCAGGTTCAGCGTCGAGGCCGCCTGGTGGTAGCTCGAGATCAGACGGTCGGGATCGGGCACCCGTCCTTCGGCTGTCGGTGCATCGTCGTTGACCATGTGGCCGCGGAACGACGCGATCTCCACGCCGCCGATCGTCTCGGTATTGGCCGAACGGGGCTTGGCGAACTGACCGGCGATGCGGCCGACCTTGACGACGGGCACGCCCGATCCGTAGGTCAGGACGACGGCCATCTGGAGGATGACTCGGAGCTTGTCGCGAATGTTGTCGGCGGTGAAGTCATGGAACGATTCGGCACAGTCGCCGGCCTGGAGGAGGAAGGCCCGGCCGGCCGCAACTTCTCCCAACGCCGCGGTCAGGCTGCGGGCCTCACCTGCGAAGACCAGTGGCGGCATGGTCGAGAGTTGCTTCAGCGACCGGTCGAGGGCGGACTCGTCGGGCCACTCGGGCTGTTGCGCGGCCGGTCGATCCCTCCACGACTGCAACGACCACGGCATCGCGGATCCGTCAGAACTCACACCTCAAGCGTTGCAGACGGTGGGACTTGTGCCAAAGCGACATTGCTCTTGACGCAGTGGTAAAATGGAGAAAGAGCACAAAGAAAGTCCCGGAAACGTTGGGGTTTTTCTGCTTGTCATTTGCGCAATTGCGGTTGATCATGGCTCTGTGCATTCGGAGCTGAGCGCTGAGCAGGCGCATGTGGATCGGGCCTATGACCGGCTCGGCGAACTCGACCGGCAGGCCCTGATGTTGGCTGAAGCCGAACGCACCGGGTACAGCCGGACGCCGGCCGGAATGCTCGAACGGGACGTCCGCGAACGCGCCGGTCTGCGACGTCGTGCCACGCTGCGCCTCGGCCACCTCGACCTCTGCTTCGGTCGCATCGACTGCCAGGGCGGCGAGACCTACCACCTCGGCCGGGTGGCGGTCGCCGACGAAGACTCCGAGCCGCTCATCGTCGACTGGCGGGCGCCGGTGGCCGAGCCGTTCTACCGAGCGACGGCGGCCGAGCCCCTCGGAATCCGACGGCGCCGGCATCTCATCACACGCGGGCGTCGGGTTCTCCGACTCGACGACGAGCTGCTGGTCGACGCGACGGACGGCGACCGCGCGAGTGCCGACGATCTGGTGCTCGTCGGTGAAGCGGCCCTGCTCGATGCGCTCCGGCAGGTCCGCACCGGGCGCATGGGCGACATCGTGTCGACCATCCAGACCGAGCAGGACCGCATCATCCGAGCTCCTCTTGGCGGACTGGTCGTGGTCCAAGGCGGACCGGGCACGGGGAAGACGGCGGTGGCGCTGCACCGGGCTGCGTATCTGCTCTACACCCACCGATTCCCCCTCGAACAGCTGGGGGTGCTCTTCCTCGGCCCGAACCCGATGTTCCTGCGCTACATCGAGCGGGTGCTCCCGACGCTCGGCGAGAGCGGGTGTCGCATGGCCACGGTCGACGATCTGGTATTGGGCACGTCGGCGCACTCGATCGAGGCGCCGGCGGTCGCCCGCCTGAAGGGCGATGTTCGTATGGCCGATCTCATGTTGAAGGCGGTTCGCTCCCGACAACGACCGACGCGCCGGGTCGTCAACATTCCCTTCGGCGCACACGCGCTGGCGCTGGGACCGCGCCGGGCGGCCGCCATCGTCGATCAAGCCCTCGCCAGTCCCGGTACCCACAACGCTCGTCGCCCCCTCGTCGCCGCTCTCGTCCATCGCCACCTCCGCCGCCAGTACGACCGGGCGGTGGCGCGGGCGCTCGAGGCAGGGCTGGCGGCGCGTCGCATGCCGGATGACGATCTCGACGACGCGTTGCGCTCCGCCCCCGAGGTCGAACAACTCCTCGACCGGTTGTGGCCCGTGCTCAGCCCGGAGCGCCTCGTGGACGACCTCCTCGGAGTTCCGGCGCTGCTTTCCGAAGCGGCCGATGGCCTGCTCTCGGCCGACGAGCAACAGCTCCTGGCCCGACCGCGGACCGTCGCGGGTGCGACCCCGTCGTGGTCCACGGCTGATCTGGCGCTCCTCGACGAGGTCGCGCCACTCCTGGGCTCAACCGAGCGCAAATCGCGACGCCGTTCCGGCCCCGTTGGTGACGAGGATGTCGCCGCCATCGTCGACCGCGCATTGGCCGAGCATCTTCCGGAATGTCCCGAGTGCGAAGCCGAGTTGACCTACACGGGCGGACCCCGGGGCGATTGGCATTGCGGTGCATGCATCCGGGACTGGCATTCGCCGCAGGTCTTGTCCCCGGCTGGGGCCATGTTGTTGCAGACGTTGCGGGAGCGGCTGTTCGAAGCCGCCACCGAGCGGGCTGTCGCCGCCGGCCCCGCCCTCCGGACCTACGGGCACGTGGTCGTCGACGAAGCCCAGGATCTGTCGCCGATGCAATGGCGAATGGTGGCCCGTCGTTGCCCCTCAGGTTCGATGACCATCGTCGGCGACCTCGGTCAGGCCAGCGGGCATTGGGCGCCAGATGGTTGGGAGGAGGTCATCGCCTTCGTTCCCGCTCCTCGCTCGACCGTCGTCGAGCTGACGGTGAACTACCGCACGCCCGGGGAAGTGATGGCGTTGGCGACGCAGGTGCTGGCCGAGGCGCGACCCGACCTCACGGCGGCCCAGAGCGTCCGAGACAGCGGCGTGGCCCCCCGCTTCGTGAAGACGGAGGCGTCGGATCTGGTCGACGTGGTCGTGAGCCTCGCCGTCGAGGAGGCCTCCGCCGTCGAGGGCGGGAAAGTCGCGGTGTTGACGCCCGAGGCACTGTTGGGTGGTCTACGTCGTGGACTGACCGCCCACCCCGAACTCTTGGGAGAAACCGACGACCTGCTTTCGGCACCGGTCTCCGTCCTCGTGCTCGACGATGCCAAAGGCCTCGAGTTCGACTCGGTGATCGTCGTCGAGCCCGCAGACATCGCCGCCGAACACGCTCATGGATTGGGCGCGCTCTACGTCGCCTTGACCCGCACCACGACAAGGCTGGTCGTGGCCCACTCCCAAGGTCTGCCGAACTCCTTACGGCGAACCGGCGGCGGAGGCGACGAGGGGAAGCACCCGGTAGGGGATCTGCGATGACAAGGCGATCACGGTCGAGGTTCGCACGATGCCCTGCACCTCGAGCACCCGATTGATCACTTCCTGGAGGTGGGCGTTGGTGCGGGCGACCAACCGACAGTGGAGGTCGCCGGCGCCGGAGATCGAATGGGCCTCGAGCACTTCAGGGATGTCCCGGAGGTGGTCGACGACGTCCTGCAGCTTCCCTTGGGCGATGTCGATCGTCGTGAACGCCACGACGACGTAGCCCATGGCCACGAGATCGATGTCGGGACCGAAGCCCGTGACCACTCCTCTGGACTGCAGGCGGTCGAGCCGGGCCTGGGCGGTTCCCCTGGCGACGCCGAGGCGTCGGGCGAGCTCGAGCACCCCGGTTCGTGGCCGCTCGGACAGCTCGACGATCAGGCGTCCGTCCAAAGCGTCGACCTCAGAGGTGGGCATGATGACCAGATCGTACGGCTAGCACCCCCTCTTGTGCGGCAAGTTGTACAGCAAATCCCGGAGTCGTTGATCTGATCAGTGCTCAGAGCGCTTACTGGAAGACAGCGGGCCGAACAGGGGGACTCTCATGACGATGACCGACACCCGGAACCTCGAAGCCTTTCGAGCTCGAGTCGATGATCTGGTGCGACGCCATCCCGTCGTGACGGACAACACCTACACGGCATGGTTCGCCGCGGGTGAGGCCACCGCCGCCGAGGTGCGACATCTCACCGTGCAGTTCAGCGTCTTTTCCCACCTCTTCGTGGAGGCCCAGCTGCGCAAGGTCATCAATGCGGCCGACGTCGACACCTACCGCACCGGCAAAGAGATCCTGATGAACGAGCTCGGGGTCGTGTTCAACGGCCACCCCGACGGCGAGGGCGTGTCGAGCGAAGGCACCGTCGAGGGCAGCCGCTACAAGCACGCGGCCGCGCACTTCGAGTGGCTCGTGCGATTCGCCGCCCCCCTCGGGCTGGCCTTCGGTGACCTCGGAAAACGCCGACACGGCACGCTGTCGACTCTTTGTTTTTGCGACGAGTTGCTGCGCATCTACGGATCGGAGGACGCGTCGACGGCGGAAGGGGCGTCGTATGCCGTCGAGAACTGGGCCGCCGCCGGCTTCTGGAAGGAACTGATCGCTGGCCTGTCCGCATACAAGGAACGGGAGTGCCCATCGCTGAACCTGGCCTTCTGGACGTGGCATGACCGCGTCGAGGATCAGCACGCCGCCCACACCGTCGACGAACTCGAAGAGGCGTACGGCATGCCGGGCTTCGACGAGGAGCGGTTTCTCTCGGGGGCGGCCGAGATGCTCGACGGGGTCAAGGCCTTCTGGGACGGTCTCGAGTCCGACCGCGAGGTCACAGCATGACGGCCACCGAGCTCTCCCCTGTGCGCACGACCGCAGATCCCGCATCGGCCGCGTCGTACTTCCTCGGCTGGGATCACGTCGAGTTCTGGGTCGGCAACGCCCGCCAGGCGGCGCAGTTCCTCACGTCGGTCTTTGGCTTCACCGTCACGGCCTACGCCGGACCGGAGACCGGCCTCGCCGACCGCGCGTCCTACGTCGTCGAACAAGGCGACATCCGATTCGTGCTGACCGGCGCCATGCATCCGAGCAGCGAGATCGCCCGCCAGGTCAAGGCCCACGGAGACGGCGTCCGTGATCTGGCCATCTCCGTCTCCGACGCCACTGCTTGTTACGAAGCCGCGTTGGCTCGAGGCGCCATCGGCCTGCGCTCGCCGATGAAGATCGAGGACGACGACGGAACGCTGGTGATCGCCACCATCGCCACCTACGGAGACACGCAACACACGTTCGTCGAGCGCACGGCCTACCGGGGGGCGTTCTGGCCGGGCTTCACCACCGACGACCTCCCGCCCGCACCCGAGGGCACACCGGTCGGCTTGGCGCGCCTCGACCATTGCGTCGGCAACGTCGAGCTCGGCGCCCTCGAGAACTGGGTCGACTTCTATCGCGGCACCCTCGGGTTCGACTCGCTCGTGCACTTCGACGACGACCAGATCTCGACCGAGTACTCGGCCCTCATGTCGACGGTCGTATGGGACGGCTCCAAGGTCGTGCTGCCCATCAACGAGCCGGCCCACGGGAAGCGCAAGAGCCAGATCCAGGAGTACCTCGACTTCTACGGTTCGGCCGGCGTGCAACACCTGGCACTGCGAACGGAGGACATCGTGGCCGCGGTCTCTGCGTTGCGTGAGCGCGGCGTGCGCTTCCTCCGGGTGCCCGACTCTTACTACGTCGATGTACGCGAGCGGTTGGCCGATCTGGCGTTGCCGTGGGACGACCTTCAGGCGCTCGGCATCCTCGTCGACCGCGACCAGGATGGTTACCTGCTGCAGATCTTCTCCGAGACCATCACCGATCGGCCCACCGTCTTCTTCGAGATCATCCAGCGTGAAGGAGCCAAGGGATTCGGCGCCGGCAACTTCAAGGCGCTCTTCGAGGCCATCGAACGCGAGCAGGAGCGGCGCGGCAACCTCTGATCGAGCAGGTCACGAACCCCTCTTTTTGGGCTGCCGGCGCCCCTCCTTCCGTACGGCGTCCGTCAGAAGGAATTCGATCTGGCCGTTGACGCTGCGCAGGTCGTCGGCCGCCCACTGTTCGAGGGCGGCATAGAGCTCCGGAGGGATCCGAAGCAGGAAGGCCTTGCGCTCGGCCAAGACTCAGCCGTAGAGCGAGCCGGAGTTGACCACCGGCTGCGCGCCGCGGTCGCTGCAGAGCACGACGAGGAGGTTGCTCACCATCGCCGCCTTGCGCTCCTCGTCGAGTTCGACGGTGTCCTGTTCGCTGTGCATCCTCAGAGCGTGATCGACCATGCCGACCGCACCCTCGACGATGAGGTAGCGCGCGGCAACGACGGCGCTGGCCTGCTGGCGCTTGAGCATCTCGCCCGCGATCTCGGGGGCGTAGGCCAGCCGGCGCAGTCTGGTGTCGAGCACCTGGACGCCGGCGACGGTGAGTCGGTCCTGGAGTTCCGACTGCAACGTGAGAGCGACCTGGTCGGCGTTACCCCGCAACGACAGGCCTTCGTCGTCATAATTGTCGTAGGGATACTCACTGGCTACGTGGCGGACTGCGGTCTCGGTCTGGATGCTGACGAAACTCTCGAAGTCCTCGACGTCGAACAAGGCTTTCGACGTGTCGACGACCTGCCAGTTGATGACGGCGGCGATCTCCACCGGGTTACCGGCGGCGTCATTGACCTTGAGCACGTCACTGTCCTGATTGCGGATGCGGAGGCTCACGGTCGTGCGCCCGAGCAGCGGGTTGGCCCAGAACAGGCCGTTGCGGCGGACGGTGCCGACATAGCGGCCGAAGAGCACGAGCACCTTCGACTCGTTGGGCTGGACGACGAAGAAGCCCCGCACCATCCCGCCGGCCACCACCACGAAGACGGACCCTGCGGTGAAACCCCCGAGGTTCTCCGTCGGAATCGACAGGCCGGCGACGGCCAGCCCCGCCCCGGCCAGAAGCACCGTCAACACCATCGCCATCGGCGCCCGCATCGGTGTGCGTTCCTGCTCTGTCGTCTCTGTGGTCTCTCTCGTCTCTGTGGTCTCCATGTTCCCGCCCCTTTGTATCGAAGTGATATCACTTTGATAAGCCACAATTCGGACCGTGTCAAGAGCGAAGTTGCCTTCCTAGGATGCGGGCATGACAAAGCCCTTCCGTTTCGGCGTGCAGACCTCGACCGCTCCCGACGGGAAAGCGTGGCGGGAACGGGCGAGAAAGATCGAGTCGCTCGGCTACTCGACGCTCTACATCCCCGATCACTTCGGGGACCAGTGGGGGCCCATCGTCGGCATGACCATCGCCGCGGAGGCGACCGAGACCCTCAACGTGGGGGCCCTGGTGTTCGACAACGACTACCGCCATCCCGTGGTTCTGGCCAAGGAGATGGCGACGCTCGACCTCGCCAGCGAGGGCCGCGTCGAGTTCGGTATCGGCGCCGGATGGATGAAGAGCGACTACGACGAAGCGGGCATGGACTACGACCGGCCCGGCGTCCGCATCGCCCGGATGGTGGAGGGTCTTGCCGTCATGAAGCAGCTCTGGCGCGAGGGAACGGCGAACTACCAGGGGGAGCACTACACGATCACGAATGCCAAGGGCACGCCTCGGCCGGCCGGCGCCACCTCGCCGAAGATCGTGATCGGCGGCGGTGGGAAGAAGGTGCTTTCGATCGCCGCACGAGAGGCCGACATCGTCGGTGTGAACCCCAACCTTGCCGCCGGCTACGTGGGTCCGGAAGTGGCGGAGTCATCGAAAGCGTCGTATTACCGAGACCGGGTGCAGTGGATCAAGGACGCCGCTGGCGACCGCTTCGACGACCTCGAACTGCAGTGCCTGACGTTCATGGTGCAGTTCACCGACGACCGCCGAGGGGCCTACGAACAGTTCGCCCCCTTGTTCGGGCTCACCCCGGAAGAGGCCATGGAGGTGCCGATCGCCCTCGCCGGCACGGTCGACGACATCGTCGAGACCCTGCAGAAGCGGCGCGAGGAATACGGGTTCAGCTACGTCATCGTGCACGAGCCCGAGATGGAAGCCTTCGGTGAGGTCGTGGCCAGGCTCGCCGGGACCTGATGGTGGGTCGACGCGTCGGGCTGCTCGGCGGCACGTTCGACCCGGTCCACATCGGTCACCTCAGCGTGGCCGTCGAAGTGAGGGCCGCCTTGGCCCTCGACGTCGTCGTCCTCGTCGTGGCCGCAACGCCGTGGCAGAAGGTCGGCCTCCGGACGATCGCTCCGGCGGACGATCGGCTGGCCGTTTGCCGTGCCGCGGTGGACGGGCTTCCGGGCGTCGAGGTCTCCGATATCGAGATCGCGCGGGGCGGGCCGACGTACACCGCCGACACGTTGGCTGAGTGGAAGTCCCTCGAACCCGACACCGACATGTTTCTCATCGTCGGGTCGGATGTGGCCGACGACCTCGATTCGTGGGTGCGCATCGACGAGGTCAGGGCGGGTGCGACCTTGGTGACGGTGCGCCGGCCGGGGGCCGAGGACGCGCCCGTCGAGCGCCTTCGAGCGGAAGGGTGGCGGGTGGCCGAGGTCGAGGTTCCGGAGCTCGACGTGTCGTCGAGCGACGTGCGCGCTCGAAGGGCGTCTGGGCGGCCGATCGCCGTCCTCGTGCCAGCGGCTGCGGTCCGCGAGATCGAGGAGCGGGGTCTGTACGCTCCGCAGAGATGACCACCACGGCGCCGACGCTGGGGCGTCGCCTGCAGGGCGGCGCCGTGATCGGGAGTCTCGTGGCCTCCGTCATCGTGACCGCCGTGCTCGTCGCCCGCCCCGGTCCGCTCCCTCGGGTGGCCACGCCAGCCGGCGCCGAAGCCACAATGCGCCTGCCTGGCACCCGGGTGGCGATCGAAGGCGGCAATCCGTTCTCGACCTATGAGTTGGCCGATCGCCTGGCCGCTTCCGGCGCACGGATCGGATCGGTCGAACCCGCCCACGGAGCCTTGGCGCCGGACGTCGAGACCATCATCTTCTATTACGACCGCACCCAATTGGAGACGGCCACCCGAGTACGCGCCATGCTGGGGCAGGGAACGTTGCGGCGCCGGCAGGTGTTCCAGCCGGATGTCGACGTGACCATCGTGCTCGGGAAGGACCTGTCTCGCCTGTGACCAAACGCCAATGATCGAATCCCAATGACCAAACGCAGGACAAGCACCATCGAAGAGGTGCGCACGTGGGCGGCGACGGCTGCCCGGGCTGCGGACGAAAAGAAGGCCACGTCGACGGTCGTCCTCGAGGTCGGGCCGATCCTCGCCATCACCGACGCGTTCGTCATCACCAGCGCCAACAACACCCGTCTCGTGAAGACCATCGCCGACGAGATCGAATTTCAGGTCAAAGCCGCGGGCGGACCGTCGCCATTGCGCATCGAGGGCCTCGACGACGCCCGCTGGGTGCTCGTCGACTACGGCGACTTCGTCGCCCACGTCTTCCTCGACGAGGTTCGGGAGTACTACGACCTCGAGCGACTCTGGTCGGATGCCGCCAAGATCGACTGGGAAGCCCTGGCCAAGGAGCTTCCCGCCGCCGTCAACGAGTAGGAATCGAAGGCTGCTTGCAGAGCAGAAGTGGACCTGGAG
>JBKJLU010000260.1:0-5912 GCA_046596815.1 Acidimicrobiales bacterium
GATTCCCTCGACCTCGGCGCCCGCAAGGCCACGGTCGTCGACCTCAACGGCGAGCGCCACGACGTCGCCTTCCGCAGTCTCGTGCTGTCACCGGGGGCGGTGCCGACGATCTTCCCCATCCCCGGCCTGCTCGAGCAGGCCGTCGGCTTCAAGACGCTGGCCGACGCCATCTGGTTGCGCAACCGGGTGCTGCGTCAGCTCGAGGCGGCCGAAGCCACCGACGACCTCGCCCAGCGCCGCGAGCTGCTCACGTTCACCTTCGTGGGTGGCGGTTACGCCGGCGTCGAAGCGTTGGCCGAGCTCGAGTCGCTCACCCGCGACGCCCTCCGCACCTACGACCGACTCCGGGCGAAGGATCTGCGATGGGTGCTCGTCGAAGCGACCGATGGACTGCTCCCGGGGCTCGATCGCCGACTCGCCGCCTACTCCGAAGCCCAGCTGCGCAAGCGGGGGATCGAGGTGCACCTGGGGGTGCGGATGGAGAGCTGCATCGACGGCGAGGTCGTCCTCAGCGACTCCCACCTCGCCCCCTACCGCTCGGGCACCATCGTGTGGACGGCGGGCCAGCGGCCGAGCCCCCTGGCGGGCGAGATCGGCCTCGCCACCGACGAACGTGGACGGATCGTGGTCGACGATCACCTCCGGGTCCCCGGCCACGACGGGATCTATGCGGTCGGTGACGCCGCCGCCGTGCCTGATCCGATGGGGGGATCGTGTCCGGCCACCGCCCAACACGCGCTCCGTCAAGGTCGCGTGGCCGGCCTCAACGTGGCCGCCGACCTCGGCGCCGGCGAACATCGCCGCTTCCACTACAAGACCCGCGGCCTCGCCGTCACCCTGGGCAAGCACCAGGGCACGGCCCAGGTGCGCCGCTTCGTCTTCACCGGGCCGCTGGCTTGGTGGATGGGCCGCAGTTACCACCTGCTGATGCTCCCCGGCGTCGTCCGCCGGGCCCGCATCGTCATCGACTGGACACTCGCCCTCTTCTTCGCCCGCGACGTTTCCTCCCTGGGCGGATTGGGCGCGCCCAGCCCCCTCCGACCTGCGGAGAAGTAGCGCCGCATGTTCCGGTGCCCGGTGTGCCGGCTCGCCCTGTCGCCGCCGAACGCCCCGCCCCCCGCCCCCTGGACCTGCGGAGCCGGCCACTCGTTCGACGTCGCCCGCGAGGGCTACGTGAACCTGCTCATCACCCACCAGCGGCGCCAGCGCGAGCCCGGCGACAGCGCCGAGATGTTGCAACACCGGAGACGCTTCCTCGACGCCGGCTACTACCGGCCCTTGGCCGAAGCCGTCGCCGCCCACGCACGGCCCGGCATGGCCGTGCTCGACGCCGGTTGCGGCGAGGGGTACTACACGAGGACGTGGCCAGATGACCTCGACGACCTCGGGGTCTGGGCCGTCGACATCGCCAAGCCGGCGGTGCGGTTGGCGGCCAAACGCCGCCTCACGGCCGGCCACAGTCCCCACTACGCCGTCGCCTCCGTCTACGACCTGCCCGTCGTCGACGCCAGCATCGACCTGGCCCTCAGCGTCTTCGCCCCGCTGCACTCCCCCGAGTTCGAACGGGTGCTGCGTCCGGGCGGACGGCTCGTGACCGTCACCCCCGGTCCCGACCACCTCGACGGGCTCAAGGCCAAACTCTTCGCCGAACCCGAGTCCCACCCTGAGCGCGGGCCCTTCGACGGGGACGACGCCACCACCCGCCTCGTCGCCTCCGGAACCCAGCGCCTCCGCTTCGACCTCGAACTCGGGGACGCCGAGGCGGTTGCCGACCTCCTCAACATGACGCCGTACGCCTGGTACGTCAGCCCCGAGGTCCGCCTGTCCGTTGTGTCCGAAGGGTCGCTTTCGACGACGGCCGATTTCCTGATTTCCAGCTACGAGCTGCCCGCCTAGCGTTTCCGACCGCTCGAAGCGGGCACGTACAAGGTGATGTCGGTCGAAGCCCCCGTCGTGTTGGTCGTGGACGACGACGAGAGCGCGCGACGGCTGGTGCGCATGGGTCTCGAACTCGAGGGCGTGGCCGTCGTCGAGGCCGAGACCTTGCGGCGGGCCCGCCAGTACCTGCATCCGAGGATGGCGGGCGTCGTTCTCGATCGTGAGCTCCCTGACGGAGACGGGCTCGACCTGTTGCCCGACGTCGGGGTCACCTGCCCGGACGCCAGCGTGGTCATCAACTCCACCATCGACGACGGTCGCCAGCCGGCGTGGGTGCCTCGGGTCGACAAGGGCGACGTCCAGGCCATCGTGTTGGCCCTCCACCTCTCCCTCCGTCCGCTCGACGACCACCTTGTCGTCGTCGACCTCGTCCGCACCGAAGCCGACGCCGTCGTGGACGAGTGGGAGGAGCTGTGCCACTGGGATCCCCTGCTCCCTCCCGACTCGGTGCCGGCGGAGCCCCACGTGATCGTCGAGGCCGTCGCCGAAGCGCTGCAGCGGCCCCAGCCCCTCGGATGGGGACCCGACCCCGCGCTCGCCTCCGTCATGGAATGTTTTGCAACATCGACGGGCGCCATCGAGATCGCCATCGGACAACTGGTGTGTCTTCGCGAGGCCTTTCGGCGCCACCTCGCCGGCCACCTGCCGCCGGCGGAGGAGGTCGAGAGTCGATCCCGGCTCGACATGATCATCGACCGATCCATCTGGTCGGCGGCCCGAGTGACCGCGGCTCAACGCGAGGCCCAGCTGGCGCTCGACCCCCTGACCGGCCTCGGCAATCGCATCGCTTTCGAGCTCGAGGCCGAGCGCGAGATCCGCAGGGCGCAGCGTTACCGACGTCCGCTCACCCTGCTCGTCGTCGGGTCGCCTGTGCTCGAGCGATCAGGATTCGATGCGGAGGGAGAGGCGCAGATCCAACAGATGGCCAACGACCTGCAGACCAGGGTGCGGGGGCAGGACACTGCGTTCCGCATCGGCAAGGCCACGTTCGTCGTGCTGCTCCCGGAAACGGGGAGCGACCAGCAAATCCCTCTGGCGACCCGCCTCACCGGGGACTTCGGACCGGACGTCACCGCCGGTGCGGCGTCGCTGGGGAACGACGGCGATGACCTCCCGAGCCTGCTCCGAGCGGCCGAGGACCAGCGCCGGACGTTCTCCGGAAGCCAACCCTCCCCCCATTGACGCCTGAAACGGCACAGAATGGGGACAGAACGGCGTCCGGGCGGTCTGCCCGACACGCCGAGAGGAGGATTGACTGATGGCTGAATACGAGGGGTACTGCGTCAAGTGCCGCGAGAAGCGCAAGTTCGACGGAGAGGTGAAGGAGATGGCCAACGGGCGCAAAGCTGCCCAAGGCCTCTGCCCCACCTGCGGCACCAAGATGAACCGCATGCTCGGAAAAGACGCGACTTAGGACTGCTCACTGTCTGGGGTGGGCGCCATGCGGCGCACCACCCCGGCCAGGGAAGCGATCACTCGGTCGTTGACCGAACTGAGGTCGCCCAGTTCCCGACGGCGCAGCGCATACGACAAGGCCACGGCGGCGGCTTCGCGCTCGCCGTCGGCCAACTGCACGATCTGCACCTCGATGAGTCGCTCGTCCTTCTCCCGTCGGCACAGGGCCACGGTGAGCTTGTCGATCGTGTGTGAGAGTTCGGCGAGGCGCTGCATATCCCGCATGGGGCCCGCAGCGTAGGTCGCTAAGGTCGCACCCCCGTGCCCTCCGACGCTGTCGTCTCCAATCCTGGCGCAGGCGTTTCCTTCCCAGGAGCCCCCGTGTCTTTTCCGGGAGCCCGCAGGCCTGACCGCCACCGCACGGTCGACGCCGCCGGACTCGCCATCGCCGTCCACGAGTGGGGCGCCGAAGACGATCCGCCCGTGCTGCTGGCCCACGGCGGCTTCGATTTCGCCGGCACGTTCGACGTCTTCGCCCCGTTGTTGGCCGACGCCGGTCTGCGGGTCGTGTCGTGGGACCACCGCGGTCACGGGAACTCCGAACACGCCCACCTCTACTCGTGGGATGCCGACCTTCGTGATGCCGTCGCCGTCATCGACTCGGTCTCCGCCCAGCCGGTGCCGATCATCGGGCACTCCAAGGGCGGCGCGTTGATGCTGCAGTTGATCGAGGCCCTGCCGCACCGATTCACCCGGCTGGTCAACATCGACGGCATGCCGTCGCCCCGCCCCCATCCCGACGTGGCCAGCCACGAGCGGACGAAGTTGATGGCCTCGGAGATCGCCGGCTGGCTCGACTACCGCCGCTCCACCGTCGACCTCACCCGCAAGCCTGGCACCCTGGACGGGCTGGCCGAACGACGGGGTCGCATGAACCCCCGCCTCTCGAAGGAGTGGCTGCGCTACCTCGTCACGATCGGCGCCCGCGAGGATGCCGACGGCTGGCGCTGGAAGATCGATCCGGCGCTGCGGATGGGGGGCTTCGGCCCGTGGCGCAACTCGTGGTCGCTCGAGCGCCTCGCCGGCATGGACATCCCCATGCTCGGTCTTCTCGGCCTCATCCCCGAAGCCATGGGTTGGGGCACCAATCCCGACGAGCTCCGTCCCTACATGCCACCGGCCGGCGAGTTGATCGCCTATCCCGACGCCGGCCACTTCGTGCACATCGAGAAACCCCGCGAGGTCGCCGACCTCGTCCTCGCCTTCCTGGGTGCGGCATGAGCGTCGAGATGCTGCGTCACGGTCGCGCCGAGCTGGCCCTTCATCGGTTGCGCGACCGCACCGAAGATGGGGAGTCGCGCCCGCTGCTGCACCTGCACGGCCTCGGCGAGCGCGCCCCCGAGACGGCGCCGTCGCTGTACGACGCCTGGCCTGGCCCGGTGTACGCCCTCGACTTCACCGGCCACGGCGCCTCGACGGTACCCAAGGGCGGGGGCTACACGTGCGAGATGTTGATGGCCGACGCCGACGCCGCCCTCGCCGCTCTCGGCGAGGTCACGGTCGTCGGTCGCGGCATCGGCGCCTACGTCGCCGTGCTCCTCGCCGGAGGACGCCCAACGATGGTGCGGGGCGCCATCCTGCGCGACGGCCCCGGCCTCGTGGGTGGCGGCATCACGCCGACGTCGCCGCACGTGGCGTTCGTCGACCCTGCAGCAACGGCCCCGCCCGACCCGTGGGCCTTCGCCGAATTGACGCGTGACCCCCGTCCGCCCGACTACGCCACCTCGTTCGTTCGCCAGGCCGTGCACTTCTCCGAGGTGTCCGAACCGATCACGGTGTGCGGTGTGGGCCGCCCGGCATGGCTCGAAGCCGTCATCGCCGAACCCGGCGTGCGCGTCGCCACCCTGGCTGAAGCCCTGCGTTCGTACTCGTCCTAGGGTCAGCAGATGAAGATCGGACTCGGCGTCGGTGGGCGCACCATGGCGGATGCGGTGTCGGCGGCCCAGGAGGCCGAGGCCGACGGGTTCGCGTCGGTCTGGTATTCCAACATCTTCGGCCTCGATGCCATGACCGTGTGTGCGGTCGCCGGCGCCGCGACCGAGCGCATCGAGGTCGGCACCTTCGTCGTGCCGACCTATACCCGCCACCCCTTCGCCATGGCCCAGCAGGCTTCGTCGACCAACGACGCCGCAGGCGGTCGCTTCACCCTCGGCATCGGCCTCTCCCACCAGGTCGTCATCGAGGGCATGCTCGGCCTGTCGTTCGACAAGCCGGCGAAGCACATGGACGAGTACCTCGCCGTCCTGCTTCCGCTCCTGCGGGAAGGCAAGGTCAACCACCAGGGTTCGCTCTACAAGGTGGGTGCCACCCTCGACCGCAACGGCGCCGGCGCGCCGTCCGTCCTCGTGGCCGCGCTCGGGCCGAAGATGCTCGAGCTCACCGGCGCCCACGCCGACGGCACCGGCACCTGGACGACGGGCGTCAAGACCCTGGCCGACTACATCGTGCCCACCATCACGGCGGCTGCCGAGAAGGCGGGCCGCCCGGCCCCCCGCATCGTCGCCGCCCTTCCCGTCTGC
>JBKJLU010000227.1:0-2954 GCA_046596815.1 Acidimicrobiales bacterium
CGAACTGAGGACGGGCTTGACCACATCGGCCTTGGTGGCGCCGTGGGTGTCGAGGATCTCGATCTCCGACGCCTTGTCGGGGTAGCCCATCTCGATGCGCATCAAGAACCGGTCGAGTTGGCTCTCGGGCAGGGGATACGTGCCCTCGTGTTCGATGGGGTTCTGGGTGGCGATCACCATGAACGGGGCCTCGAGGGCGTAGGTCGTGGCGTCGATCGTGACCTGACGTTCTTCCATGGCTTCGAGCAGGGCGGACTGGGTCTTGGGGCTGGCCCGGTTGATCTCGTCGCCGAGGACGATATTGGCGAAGATCCCGCCGTGGCGGAACTCGAAGGTGTCGCTGTTGCGCTTGTAGACCATGACGCCGGTGACGTCGCTCGGCAACAGGTCGGGCGTGAACTGGATGCGGCTGTACTCACCGTCGATCGACGCCGCCAGGGCCTTGGCCAGACTCGTCTTCCCGACGCCGGGGACGTCCTCGATGAGCAGGTGACCCTCGGCGATCATGCAGACGAGGGCCAGCCGGATGGCGTCTTCCTTGCCCGAGATCACCTGGGCGACGTTGTCGACGACGGCGTCGAACCGGTCGGCGAAGGACGTGACGTTTTGCGCCGCCGCGCGCTGTCTGGCCATCGACGGAGGTTAGTGGGTGGGCCGTTCGTTTCGGCCCGCGGGGTTCACCGCCACACGACCTTGGTGAAGCCCCCCGTGAGGCCGAGCCGTTGGAGGTTGCGGTGGCTGGTGCTGGCGAACGTGGCCTGGCTGCAGACGAGGTCGCACCCGGCGCGGGCGGCGGCGGCGCGTCGCTCGAGGATGAGCTGTTGTTGGATTCCCCGGCCCCGATACCCGGGCAGGGTCGTCGCGTCGGCCAGGTAGCCGATCCCGTCGTGGACGAGGAGAGCGGCGGTTCCCGCCGCGGCCCCGTCCACGGTCGCGAGGTAGTTGGTGACGCCGACGGCACCGTTCCATCCCCGCAGGTCGGCGGCCGCAGGTTCGATGACCTCCGGGGGAAGGTCGTGGGCCTGCATGCGGGTATGGGCGTACGTGGCGAAGGTCTCGTCGTCCTCGACCGTCGTGAGGTCGGCTGGGCCGACGATGGTCGCATCGGATACCGGGCGTCCGTAGGCCCGTCCGAACGTCATCGCATGGAAGCCGATCTGTGCGGCACCGCGTGCGGTGAGGGCGGCCGAGATGTGGCCGAAGTCGTCGTCAGGCACGATCTCCCACCAGGGGCGGACCCCGTGCTCGTCGTAAAAGTTGCCGATCTCGCCGATGCGATGGACATCCGCCGGGGTCAGGCCGTTCACCCGGTTCTGGAAGTCGAGCTCGGGTCGATCGGGATGACACCCGACAAGCAGGCGCGGACCGAAGGCGCCCAGGTGCAGACCCGCGATGCCGCCCAACCACAGGCGTCCGAAGACGACGGCGGCCTGCTCGATCCGGGAGGCCAACTTCTGGGTCAGCACCGGGATCGACGGGTCGCCAGCCAGGTCGTCCACAGCGTCACGCTACGTTCGCCCGGGTGGCCATCGCACTGGCCGTCGACATCGGCGGGACGAAGATCGCGGCCGGCCTGGTCGATGGCGACGACGGACGACTGCTACGGCGGGCCTCGATGGCGACGAGCGGCGATGGGTTGTTCGATCGGCTCGTCGAACTGATCGCCCTCGTGCGCTCCGAAGGTCCCGAGCCGGTCGTCTGTGGTGTCGGTTGTGGCGGACCGATGAGCGCCGGTGGAGCAGCCGTCTCCCCGCTCAACATCGGGCAATGGCGGGGGTTCCCGTTGCGGGCGCGATTGGCAGAGGCGACGGGCCTTCCGACGTTCGTCGACAACGACGCCAAGGCGCTGGCCCTCGCCGAAGGTTGGACCGGCGCGGCGTCTGGTGTCGCCGACTACCTCGCCATGGTCGTGTCGACCGGCGTGGGTGGGGGCATCGTCCTCGACGGCCGCCTTCTCGCCGGCGACAGCGGCAACGCCGGCCACATCGGCCACATGATCGTCGAGCCCGAGGGACGAGCCTGCGTCTGCGGCGCGCGGGGTTGTCTCGAGGCCGAGGTGAGTGGCACGGCCATCGCCGCCATCACCGGCCGGCCCGCGGCCGAGGCCGACGACGGAATGCGTGAGCGCACGGGACGGCTGGTCGGTCGAGCCGTCGCCTCGGTGGCCAACCTCCTCGACCTCCGGCTCGCGGTCGTGGCCGGCAGTGTCGCCCTCGGGTTCGGCGAGGCCTTCTTTTCCGCCGCCCAGGCCGAACTCGACCGATCCGCCCGCCTCGACTTCTCGCGCGGTGCCCGCATCGTCCCCGGCGGACTCGGCACCGACGGCCCCCTCATCGGCGCCGCAGAGGTGGGATTGCGGGAGACGCGGCGGTAACCTTCGTTCATGGACGTCTCGTATCCGCCTGAAGCCGAGACTTACCGGGAGAAGGTGCAGGCCTTCCTGGCCGAGCACCTGCCCGCCAACTGGAAGGGTATCGGTGCCCTCGCCCACACCGAAGCTGACCGCTTCGCCACCGATTGGCGGGCCACGCTCTACGAGAATGGCTATCTCGCCGTCTCCTGGCCCAAGGAGTACGGCGGCCAGGCGCTGAGTCCGCTCGAGCAGGTGATCCTGGCCGAGGAGTTCACCAAGGCCGGCGTCCCGGCGGGCACGGCGAACGACGTCTTCGGCATCCAGATGGTCGGCAACACGATCATCGCCTGGGGCACGGAGGAGCAGAAGAAGCACTTCCTGCCGCGCATCCTCAGCGGTGAGGACAAGTGGTGCCAGGGTTACAGCGAACCGAACGCCGGATCCGACCTCGCCAACCTCGGTTGCAAAGCCGAGCTCGACGGTGACGAGTGGGTCGTCAACGGCCAGAAGATCTGGACGTCGGCCGGCCATCTCGCCGACTGGATCTTCGTGCTCACCCGCACCGATCCGTCCGCCACCAAGCACAAGGGCATCACGTTCC
>JBKJLU010000295.1:0-5000 GCA_046596815.1 Acidimicrobiales bacterium
AGCCCAGAGCCTTCGAGCACTGACTCGAGCACGTCGACACTTCGTGTCTCCTGACCCGACTCCGGCGTGCCGTCGTTCACGCACCGGTTGCGGATCATCGTCTGGAGGAGCTCGACCGTCTCCCCGGTCACGTCGTCAGCATGGGCCACGTGCGACGCTCAGTCCGGGGTGACGTACGCCGCAGTGATGCCACCGTCGACCGCCAAGTCGGCGCCGGTCACGAACGACGACTCGTCCGACGCCAGGAACAGCGCGGCCTGGGCGATCTCTCGGGCCTCCCCGAAGCGGCCGATGGGAATGTGCACGAGCCGGCGTTGCTTCTTGGCGTCGGTGTCGAGGAACTTCATCAGCAGCTCGGTGCGCAACGGTCCTGGGCAGAGGGCGTTGACGCGGATGCCCTCTCGGGCATGGACCACGGCCAGCTCGCGCGTGAGTGCGAGGACCGCTCCCTTGCTGGCGGTGTAGGCGATCTGGGGCGTGGCCGCACCCATGAGGGCGACGAACGATGCCGTGTTGACGATCGAACCGCCCCCGGCGCGACGCAGCGCGGGTATGCCGTACTTGCAGCCGAAGAACACACCTTTGGCGTTGACGTTCATGGTGAGGTCCCACACCGACTCCTCGGTGTTGACGGCGTCGTCGTCGCCGGGCACCATCACCCCGGCGTTGTTGAACAACACGTCGAGATGACCGAACGACCTCTCGGCCGCAGCGACCATCGCCTCGCATCCCTCGGCCTGGCTCACGTCGACGGCCAACGCCTGCGCACGGCCGCCTGCCTCATTGACGAGGCGGGCTGTCTCCTCGGCGGAGGTGCCGTCGAGGTCGACCGACAGAACGGCCGCGCCTTCTCGGGCGAACAGCAGTGCCGACTCACGGCCGATGCCGCCGCCGGCTCCGGTGATCAGCGCGACCTTGCCCTGCAGTCGCAACGCGCGCTCCTCGCTCATCGTCGTCTCAGATCCGCTCGAAGTAGCGCTGACGCTCCCAGTCGGTGACGGCAGCATCGAAGGCCGCCTGCTCCGTCCGGGAGGAGTGGGTGTAGTGGTCGACGACGTCGTCGCCGAAGGCGGTCCGGGCCAGGGCGCTGGCAGCAAATCGGTCGGTCGCCTCACGCAACGTCGAGGGCAGGCGGGGGAGCGACTCGGCGGCGTACACGTCGCCGACGAAGGGTGGCGGCGGCTCGATGTCATTGGCGATGCCGTCAAGGCCGGCGGCGGCAATGGCGGCCAGCGCCAGGTACGGGTTGCAGTCGGCGCCGGGCACCCGACACTCAACTCGCAGCCCGTCGCCGGCGCCGACAAGACGTAGGCCGGCGGTGCGGTTGTCGTGGCTCCACGCCAGCCGGGTGGGGGCCCACGAGCCATCCACGTACCGCTTGTAGCTGTTCACGGTCGGGGCGAGGAACAACATCAGGTCGGGCAGGTGGGTGGTGCAACCGCCGAGGAAGCCCCGCAGCGCGGCCGAGCCGCGTGGCCCGGAGTCGCCGAGGCCGAGGTTCTCGTCGCCGACGAAGGCGTTCTCGCCGTCGCGCCAGAGGCTCATGTGCACGTGGCAGCTCGACCCCGCTTGGTCGGTGTGGGGCTTGGCCATGAACGTCACGCTGAGGCCCTGGCCATCGGCGGTCTCCTTCAGGCACTGCTTGAAGAGCACGTGTCGGTCGGCCATCTCGAGGGCATCGGCGTAGCGCACGTTCAGCTCGTGCTGGCCCACGCCGAACTCGCCTTTCGAGCTCTCCACCGGCACCCCGGATCGGGAGAGGTGTCGGCGCACCGCACCGTGGAAGTCCTCGGTCCGGGTTCCCTGTTGGATTTGGTAGTCCTCGCGGTACCAGCCCGCGGGGTCAAGGGTCTGGTAGCTGCCGCGTGCGGCGTCCGCATAGGACGTGCGGTACAGGTAGTGCTCGAGTTCGGTCGCCGCCATGACGGTGAGGCCCGCCTCGGCCAGGCGGGCCACCTGTGCACGCAGGATGCTGCGCGGGGCGACGGCTGCGAGATCGTGCGATCGCGGTCCATGTACATCGCAGAGGACGATCGCCGTGCGGTCGAGCCAGTCCGCCACCCGCAGCGTGGCGAGGTCGGGCACCAGGTGCACGTCGCCGTAGCCCTGCGCCCAGCTGGCGAACTCGTACCCTGGCACCGGCTCCATCTCCATGTCGACGGTGAGGAGATAGTCGCAGCCATGGGTGCCGTCCGCCACCACGGTGTCGAGGAAGAACCCGGCGTCGAACCGCTTGCCCGCCAGCCTCCCGTAGTGGTCCGTGAACCCGGCGACCACCGTGTCGATCGCACCCGTCCCCGCGAGCTCGCCCAACTGGTCGGTGGTGATGCGCCCGACGTCAGGATCACTCGGCATCATCGGCACGCTAGGCGGAGGCCGATCGAGGCGTCAGGGCGAGTCGGTTGCGTGCCGCATCGCCGCCCGCTGTACGAAAGCCTCGGCGTTGTAGGCCATCTCCTGGAGGGCTGCTCGGTCGTGCCCCGCGTCGTGGAGGTCGTCGGGCCATTCGTCGACGACGTCGATCGCCCATTGTGCCCATCGGTCGACGGCCTGATCGATCTCGTCGAGGAACTTTCCGGCGAGGATCAGCCAGGGCAGGCGTTCGGGGTAGCCCCCTCGGCCTTCGAGGTAGTCGGTGGGGATGCCGGCGGTGGAGACCACGCGATCCTCGAGGTCGGCCCGCACCCCGTGGAGCGTGGCCAGCAGCTCGGCTTTGCCGGCGTGCTCGGCGAAGAAGATCTTCACCAGTTGCTCGAACTCGACCACAGGCCCGGCCCCCGGGGTCGGCACCCACGCCGCCAGAGCGCGCCGCCCCTTGGCGGTGATCGAGTAGCTGGTGCGCGCTCGCTGGCCGACCTGTTCGGCGGTCGCCTTGGCCAGCCCGAGGGCCACGAGCTTCTTGGGTTCCTCGTAGATCCCGCTCGACGCCCGGGGCCAGAACAGTCCGAGCGCCTGCTGCATCTGCTCGGCCAGCTCGTAGGTCGACCACGGACGCAGGGCCAACAGCCCGAGGATCGCGTACGAAGTCGTCGTCATCTTCCCAGCCATTGATTTCCTCCAATTTGGAGTATATGGTCCCTTCGACTCGAAAGGTGGACATGACGATCGCGAATGAGGACATGGCAGCAGCTTGGGACGGGCCCGAGGGCGAGCACTGGGCGGAACATGCTGACCGGTACGAGCGCGTCGGCGTCGCACAGGGCCAGGCCCTGCTCGACGCCGCGGCGATCGGCAGCGGCGACTCAGTCCTCGACGTCGGCTGCGGAACCGGGAAGTCGACCCGGGGCGCAGGCCGCCTCGCCGTGTCCGGATCGGCTCTGGGGATCGATCTGTCGGCGCGCATGCTCGAACGGGCCCGGTCGGCTGCTGACGCCGAGGGCCTCGGCAATGTGCGCTTCGAGCAGGCCGATGCACAGGTGCACCCGTTCGGGGCCGGTGCCTTCGACGTGGCCATCAGTAGCTTCGGCGCGATGTTCTTCGCCGACCCGGTCGCTGCGTTCGCCAACATCAGGCGCTCGTTGCGCCCGGGTGGCCGCTTGGCCCTCCTGGCCTGGCGCGAACTCGATCGCAACGAGTGGCTGATCGCCATCCGCCAGGCCTTGGCGCTCGGTCGCGATCTCCCGACACCACCGGTGGGAGCGCCAGGACCTTTCGGGCTCGCCGACCGAGGTCAGACCGAGGCGATCCTCACCGAGGCAACATTCGTCGACGTCGACTTCGTGGCGCTCGACGACCCGATCGTGCTCGGCGCAGACGCCGACGACGCCTTCGCCTTCGTCCGTGACTTCGGCATCACGAGAGGACTCACCCACGGCCTCGACGATGCCGACACCGCAGCCGCCCTCGACGCGCTGCACAACACACTCGTCGACCACCAGACCCCAACCGGTCACGGTGTTCGCTTCGGTGCCTCCGCCTGGCTGGTCACCGCCCGCACAGGAATCAGGCGATGAGCCCGAGGTCCCGCCAAACCGCAGCGTTGTCGGCGTCGATGACACCGAGCTCAGTGAGGAAGTTGGCCAGCTTGGCCAGGCCTTCGATCACCCGATCACAATGGTGCGGGTTCGTCCGGGCGATCGCTTCCCCGTCGACGACACCGAGCTCGGCGTAGACGGCCGGGTCGATCGTGAGTCCGGCGACGATGGACGCAGCCGCCGGGGCGAGCGTCTTCACCGCGTCCCGTTCTGCGTCATCAAGGGTTGGCCACGCCTCGGTGAGGTAGGTCTTGGCGAAGCTGACGTGGCGGGCTTCTTCCATCACGTGGAGCTTGGCGATCTGCCGCGACACCGAGTGGATGCGGTCGTCCTTCATCGTCGCCCGGTTGGCGGCGTCGAGCAGCTCCTCCACTGCGAGGATGAGGAGGTAGCCGAGCGCGCGGGCGCCGGGCACGTCGCGAAGATCATCGATCCCGCCGGCGTCGGCTCCTGGTGCGTACGCCGGTGTGCCAGCCCGTCGGATGAACTCCCCGAACATCGTCGAGTGCCGACACTCGTCGGCGATCTCGATGAGGAGGTAGCGGTGCGCAGGCGAGGTGACGGGCATCTCGACAAGGTGGCGCAGCACGATCTGCATGAGCTGGTTCTCGAACCAGATGCCCGCGCCGTACATCGCCGCAGCTTCGTGGCGGCTGTAGGTGATCCGCTCGGCTTCGGTCATGGCGTCCCACGCCGAGGTGGCGTAGAGGGGGAGCCACTCCGGGGGCAGGTGGTACGCGGTGTCGTCGATCGGGATGTTCCAGTCGACCGCATCGAACGGATCGAGCGTGGTGCGGGCGGAGGCGGCCACGAGCTGCGTGCAGCGCTTGGCCGTGCGAGGAAGGGACGTGGTCGTTGTCATGTCACTAGGTTGTCACTGACACTAGTTACTGTCAATGAGTCATCAGACACAGAAGGTGACACACATCCGCCACCGTTCACTGGCAGCGTGGCGGCGCGACGGTGGCAGACGTGTGGTTGACTCAGGAGGTGGCCAAGCCTGCGATCGAGGAGTTGACGCGCGAG
>JBKJLU010000315.1:0-4461 GCA_046596815.1 Acidimicrobiales bacterium
CGTCTACACCGCGGACCCCCGCAGCGATCCGACGGCCACGAAGTACGACGAGGTCAGCTTCAGCGAGGCCATCGCCAAGGAGCTGCGGGTCATGGACCTCACCGCCTTCACCCTCTGCAAGGAGAACGGGCTTCCGATCCTGGTCTTCGACATTTCCATCCCCGGCATGCTGCGTCGCGCCCTCGAAGGGGACACGATCGGTACGCTGATCCGGTGATGAGCGCAGCGACCCGCCTGCCGGCGCAGAGGCAATCCCGACCGCCGGCCCAGAGGCAGTGATGGATGACGACACGCTGATCGGCGCCGTGTTCAGCGACGCTCGGGACAAGATGTCGAAGGCGGCGGCCCACCTCTCCACCGAGTTCTCCGGCATCCGTACCGGTCGAGCCACACCGGCGCTCGTCGAGAACCTCCGGGTCGAGTACTACGGAGCCGAGACGCCGCTGCAGCAGATCGCCGGGTTCAACGTGCCCGAGGCCCGGCTGCTGGTGATCACGCCGTATGACAAGACGTCGTTGAAGGCCATCGAGAAGGCCATCCAGCATTCGGACCTCGGCATCAACCCGTCGAACGACGGCAACGTCATCCGCCTTGCCATCCCGCCGCTCACCGAAGACCGGCGCAAGGAATTCGTGAAGATCGCCAAGGCCAAGGCCGAGGATGCCAGGGTCGCCGTCCGCAGCGTGCGCCGCTCGGCCCGCCACGACCTCGACGCCCTGGAGAAGGACGGCGACATCTCGTCCGACGAACTCGAGCGGGCAGAGAAGGATCTCGAACGGGTCACCTCCGATTCCGTGGCTGAGATCGACCGGTTGCTGCAGCACAAGGAGCAGGAGCTGCTAGAAGTTTGATGCAGCCTTCCCGTGAGGGGGATCGCACCCATGGCTGACGAGTTCGACGACGAGCGACCGGTACCGCCTCGCGCGGCCGGTGAGGGCGTGCGCATCATCGGCGCCCAGGAGGCGGCGGCCCGAGAGGCCGAACTGAAGGGAAAGCGCGGCGACATGCCCAAGTTCGGTGACGTCCCCGCTCAGCCGACGGGGCCGCGTCCCGCCGTGCGCTTCCCCCTGCCCGACGACGCCGAGCCGCCGACGTCGATCGTGAGCCCTCCGCCTATGGCGTCGGCCCCCCCGCCCGACCTCCCGCCGTGGACCGACCCGCCCACCGGCGAAGTGCCGCGCATCCTGGCCGGCGACGCCGAGGACGATGACGATCTCGAGGTCTGGGCCGGGCTCTCGAAGCCCCAGTGGCGCGAGGGCAAGGACTGGGAGGAAGCCGACTTCGACGATGCGTCTCTGCTCGCCGACGACGGCGACCGCATGGGCGCCCTCGACGAGCACCGCGACGATCGCGACGTCTTCAGCTTCGGCGACGAAGAGGTGTTCGACGACGAGGTACTCGAGCCGATGCCGACGCGGCCCCAGATGACCCGCATCCAGACCCGTCACACCCCGAACAATCCGGTCGACACCCCCGACTACGGGACGCCCGCCAAGGCCGACCGCGACCTTCCGGTGGCCATTGCTGCCGGCGCTGGCATCGGCCTGGTGGCGCTGTTCTGCTTCTCCCGGGGCGCGGCCTGGTCGGCCGCCTTCGCCACGGTCGTCGTGGTGCTGGCCGCTGCCGAAGCCTTCGACGTCTTCCGCAAGGCCGGCTACAAGCCGGCGACGCTGCTCGGGATCTCCGCCACCGTGGCCCTGATGATCGGCGCGTACGTGCGGGGTGAGCGGGCCATCCCCCTGATCCTGGCGTTGGCCGTGATGTTCTCGATGTTCTGGTACCTGTTCGGCGTCGTCAAGGCCAGACCCGCGCTCAACCTCGGGGTGACCCTTCTCGGGCTGATGTGGGTCGGCTTCCTCGGCTCGTTCGCATCGTTGATGCTGCGCTACCCGAACCGCGAAGGCGTCGCCTTTCTCCTCGGAACGGTGCTGGCGGTGGTGGCCAACGACGTCGGCGGGCTGTTCGCCGGCCGATCCTTCGGCAACACGCCCATGACCGAGATCTCCCCGAACAAGACCTGGGAGGGCTGGGCCGGCGGCCTCCTCGCCAGCCTGATCGTGTGCGGCGTGCTCGTGCAGATGATCCACCCCTGGACGCTGGGGGCGTCGCTCCTGCTTGCCGTCGTCGTCGCCATCATCGGCCCGCTCGGCGATCTCTGTGAGTCCATGATCAAGCGCGACCTCGGCCTCAAGGACACGAGCAGCGTGTTGCCGGGCCACGGGGGAGTCCTCGACCGCTTCGACGCCCTCCTCTTCGTCCTTCCCGCGTCGTACTACCTGGTCGAACTGCTGAACCTCGCCGGCCGGTAGTGGCCCCCTCCGGCGCCGATTCCGCAGTCAAAACGCTGAGTGTGGTCGGGTCGACGGGGTCGATCGGCACCCAGACCATCGACGTCGTGCGGGCTGAGCCCGACCGGTACCGGATCGTGGCCCTCGGGGCCTCGACCTCGGTCGCCGCACTGGCGGCTCAGGCCATCGAGCTGCGACCGGATGTCGTCGCCATCGCCGACGCGTCGCTGGCCTCCGAACTGCGAGCGCTCGTGCCCAAGGGGATCGAGGTGCTCGCCGGCCCTGATGCGCTGGCCGAGATCGCCACCCTGGCCGACACCGTCGTCAACGGTGTGGTCGGGTTCGCCGGCCTGCGGGTGACGATGGCGACCCTCGAGGCCGGCCGTCGACTCGCGCTGGCCAACAAGGAGTCGCTCATCGCCGGCGGCCCTGTCGTCCAGCGGGCCAGGGCGACGCCGGGGGCCGAGATCATCCCTGTCGACTCCGAGCACTGCGCGGTACACCAGTGCCTCCGGGGGAACCCGGCCGGTCGGGTGGCCCGGATCGTGCTGACCGCCAGCGGGGGGCCCTTCCGGGGAAGGAAGGCGGCCGACCTCGCCGACATCACCGTGGAAGAGGCGCTGGCCCATCCCACCTGGTCGATGGGACCGAAGATCACGGTGGACTCGTCGACGCTCATGAACAAGGGCCTCGAGGTCATCGAGGCCCACGAGCTCTTCGGACAGGATCCGGATCGCCCCCTCGGCTACGACCGCATCGAGGTCGTCGTGCACCCCCAATCGGTCGTGCACTCGATGGTGGAGTACACGGACGGGGCCACGATGGCCCAGCTGTCGATGCCCGACATGCGCCTGCCTATCGCCTATGCCCTGGCCTACCCCGACCGCGGCGACGCCCCGTGGGGGGCCATCGATTGGACGTCGTTGGGCCGCCTCGACTTCGAGCCGCCCGACCTCGACGCCTTCCCGTGCCTTGGCTTGGCCTATGCCGCCGGACGCGAGGGTGGCGATGCGCCAGCGGTCCTGAACGCCGCCAACGAGGTCGCGGTCGCCGCCTTCCTCGACGGCGTCATCGGCTGGTTGGCGATAGCCGACGTCATTCAAGAGACGCTCGACCGCCACAATGGGGGGAAGCTCGAGACGGTCGACGATGTTGTCGATACGGATCGGAGGGCCCGGGAGCGGGCTCGCCAGTCCGTCGAACGGAGAACGGGAGCGGCATGACCGATCTGATCAACCCAGGAACTGCGGCCGCTGAAGCCGCGCCGGCCGAGGCGAAGGCGCCGCCGGCTCCGCCGAGCCCGGGAGAGCAGCGTTCGGCGCTCGTCCGCCTGATGGTCGTCATCGCCGCCGGCGCGTTCGCGGCGATCGCCACCGGCACCACCAAGACGGTGCTCGTCGTGGTGGCGCTGATCACGATGATCATGCTCCACGAGCTCGGCCACTTCCTCACGGCCAAGTGGGGCGGCATGAAGGTCACCGAGTTCTTCGTCGGCTTCGGCCCGCGCCTGTGGTCGATCCGGAAGGGCGAAACCGAGTACGGCGTCAAGGCGCTGCCCATCGGCGGCTACGTGAAGATCATCGGGATGCACAACCTCGACCAGATCGAGGACCCGGCCGATGAATCCCGCACCTATCGCCAGAAGCCGTTCCTGCGCCGCTTCTCGGTGGCCGTAGCCGGCTCGACCATGCATTTCATCATCGCCTTCGTCCTCTTCTTCGTCGTCAACACCTTCGTGGGCGTGCCCACCGTCACCACCCGCATCGGCGGCCTCGTCACCCTCGACGGCGTCGAGAGCCCGGCCCAGGCCGCCGGACTCGAGGTGGGTGACACCATCGCCGCCATCGACGGCCAGCGATTCACCGAGTGGGACGACGTCAAGACCTACATCTCCGATCGTCCGGGCGCGCCGCTGGCGCTGACCGTGGTGCGCGACGGTCGCGAGGTGGCCCTCGAGGCGACCCCGACCGATCTCAGCGCCGTGCGTATCAAGGGCGAGCCGATTTCCAACGAGAAGCGGGGCTTCCTCGGGCTCGAACCGGCCGAGGACTTCAAGACGGTCGATCCCCTCACCGCCGTCGGCCGTTCGGCCTCACAGTGGGTCGGTGGCGACTTCGCCGGCGTCGAGGACGTGTCGCCCGGCATCGTCGACAACGCCAAGGCCCTCGTCGGC
>JBKJLU010000324.1:0-3811 GCA_046596815.1 Acidimicrobiales bacterium
CCCGCAAGGGGCGTGCGGGTTCGAATCCCGCCCCGGGCACGCATGTGCGTCGTTGACATCGGCGCGTGGCGCGAGCATCGGGCGACGTCATCGTTCGCCCGGCCGCTACATCGAGCAGCTGCTCGAGCGCTGACGCCCCTGTCCATTTGGACAAGAAAGGGGCCATGGCCGCCGATTGCCGCACGGCCGCCATCGGGTGATCGATGGCGGTGCTGCGGGTAATGACCGTGTCTTCGGGCCTCGTCTTCTGCCGTTCTCCTTCTGCCGGTCAAGAGGACCGCTGAGCCTGCGGACTTGACCCCTGGTCGCAAGCGAGTGCCGCTCGGATCATCCCGACGAGAACTGACTCGACCGTCGGTCGAGGAGCGACGCCGGCGAGCACCGTTCCTGCGGCGCCGACGATCGCCCCCTGGATCATGCCGGCGGTCGCCTTTGCCCGGGCCGGGCTGAGCCCGTGGAACTCCCGGAGCAACCCGGCGGCGAACTGGGTGCCCGCATCATCGGAATCCGCGAGCGCCGGTATGGCGCGGCCCGGGGAGGTCAGCGCTCTGAGGAGCTCTCTTCGAGGCATCAGCTCGTCGAAGTAGGCGTGCACACTGATCCGCACCAAGTCAGCGCCGTCCGCAGCTTCGACCAAGGCGCGTCGCACTCCGGCGCCGAGGCGGCTCGTCTCGCGGCGGTAGAGCGCGATGAGGACAGCATCGGCGTCCGCGAAGTGTCGGTAGGGGAGGGCCTTGGACACGCCCGCGCGCGTGGCCAAGTGCTCCATGGTGAAGTTGGACGGTCCACGGTGCAACAAGAGCTCGGCGGCCGAATCCAGCAACTGCGCCCGCCGGTCGGCCGCCGGCAATCGGCGCCGCGCAGCTACTGCTCGCATGCGCTCAGATGCCGAGCAGCTGGCGGTAGTTGTCCTCGTAGAAGCGCTGCCGCGCGTGTTCGTCGGTATCGAGCTCGGCGAACGACCGCTCGAAGTTGCCGATCGGATCCTTCGTGCCCTCGGGGTGCGGGTAGTCGCTCGAGAACAGGTAGAGCTCGGGCCCTGTCATGGCGATCATCGACGCCACGTCCTCGCCCGGGAAAGGGGTGAATCGCACTTGGCGGCGGATGTACTCCGAGGGCTTGAGGCTCAACTCGCTCAACATCGGCTCGGTCTTGCGAAAGCTCTTGTAGGCGTAGTCGAGGCGGGCCATGAGCGACGGCACCCACGAGGCGCCCATTTCGATGACGCCGCAGCGCAGTTCGGGGAAACGCTCGAAGACGCCGTCGAGCACGAGGCACGTCAGGAAGATCTCGGCGGTGTGGTGCACAGACGGGAGGTCCTTCGCCCGGAGATTCTCGCCGCCACCATGGAGGTCGACGGGCTTCGGACGTCCGTTGCGGTGCCAGGCCTTCGACACGCCGGTCCGGCCGCCACCGATGTGCAACACGATCGGGACATTCGCCGCCTGCACGGCCGCCCAGACGGGATCGTTGTCGACGTGGGCCGGCGAGTGACCAGACGATGCTGCGTTGGCGACCCACATGGCGCCGCAACCGAGTTCGAGCGCTTCCTCGAGTGCCAGCAGCGATCGGTCTGGGTCGTTCAACGGAAGGAAGCCGACGCCGACGAGGCGATCGTCGCCCTTGCAGAACGAGGCCACCATCCGGTTGTGGGCCGTGGCGCCGCCGTAGACGATGTCGAGGTCGTCGTTGAAGGCGAAGAGGCCGACGGAGAACGTGGAGAACACGAGCTGCGACTGGAATCCGAGGAGGTCGAGCGCCCGCGTGCGCTCGGCCGAGTCCATGGCGCCGAGTGCCATCCAGCCCTTCGCTGAGGCGATGACGTTCTCCTCCAGGGCGGCGGTGGCGTCGAGATCGGCGATGCGGTTCTGTCCGGCGACGATCGCCTTGTCCGCGCCGGCCCCCGCACTTCCGAGCAGCTTGGCCAGGTCAGGAAGTTGGTCGCGCACGCCGCTGTCGGCATGGTCGCGAAGCCAGTCGAGGCCCTCCATCAGGTGGCTGTCGGCGTCGTAGATGGCGGGACGATGGGCGTAGGTCATCGGTCACGAAGTTACGTTTTCTTACTTCGATGCGCAAGGGGGTGGATCGGCCCTCCAATTGGCGGGTCGGGTCGGAGTCGGGAGGTCAGGTGGCGAGCCGTCCGAGGGCGTAGCCCAGTGCGGTCGCACCGAGTCCGCCAATGAGGGACAGCACGACGTAGACCGCAGCGGCGCTGACCCGCTCGGTGCGAACCAGGGTGAAGGTCTCGTAGCCGAACGTCGAGAACGTCGTGAACGCCCCGAGGAACCCGACGGCGACGGCCGTGGTGGTGACGGGTGACCACTTTTCGGCGACCGGACCTCCGAGTACGAAGGCGAGCAGGAAGCACCCCACCGCATTGATCCCGAGGGTTGCCCACGGAAACGTCCGCACGCCGACGGCGACCCCGATCTGGTAGCGCAAGAGGGCCCCAATCGCTCCGGCGACGGCCACGACGATTGCGGTCACTCGGCCGCCCCCGCCCGCGCCGTCGTCGTGTCCTGTGCCCACCCCATGTCCTGAGCGTATTGTCCGTTGAGGAGGTGCGACATGGCCACGTTGGTGTCCGAGCTCGAGCTACCCGAGGTCGACCTGTTCGGTTTGCAGCGCGACGAAGCCCGTGCAGTGTTCGAAGCAGCGAGGGAGAAGCACTGGTTGGCCCGCATGCCGCTCGGCTATTCGGTGACTCGCTACGCCGATGTCGTGGCGCTGCTGCGCGACCGACGGTTTCATTCGGCCATCTCCCTCATCCCCCAGATGGCCGGGGTGACCGACGAGGTGCTCTTGCAACGTCAGCAGCGGTCGATCCTGGCCCTGGAGGGGGACGAGCACGCTCGCCTGCGTCGCCTGGTGGCGCCGGCGTTCACCCCGAAGTCGGCCGATCGGTTGCGGCCCTTCATGCGCGAGGTCGTCGACGGCCTCATCGACGGGTTCGTCGACTCGGGCCGGTGCGAGTTGGTCGCCGATCTGTGCGAGCCCTATCCGATCCCGATCATCTGCGAGTTGCTCGGCGCCCCCAAGTCCGACTGGAAGCTGTTCTCCCAGTGGGCGACCAACATCTTCCGCATCTTCAACGGCGACCTGGCCAATGACCTGCCGCAGATCACCGCGGCCATGGGCGAACTCGACGAGTACGTGCGCGCCATGATCGAACACCGGCGGAGTCGACCGGCCGACGATCTGCTCTCGGACATGATCGCCGCCGAGGAGGCGGGCGACCGGCTCTCGACCGACGAGTTGGTGATGATGACCGAGGCCGTACTCATGGCGGGCACCGACACCACTCGCAACCAGTTGGCGTGCGCGGTGGCGGTGTTCACCGACCACCCCGAGCAATGGAAGTTGTTGGCCGAGGAACCCGACCTGGCGCCGCGCGCCGTCGAGGAGTGCCTGCGCTACCTCGGCGCCGTCCGGGGCACGGCCCGCTTCGCATCCGAGGACATCGAGTACCGCGACATCGTCTTCCCGCAAGGCACGCTGGTGGCCATCAGCCTGGCCATGGCCAACCAGGATCCCGAGGTGACCGACGATGCCAAGAGCTTCGACATCACCCGACAGACGTCGGCGCCCCAGATGACACTCGGATCGGGCATCCACCATTGCCTCGGCGCATCGTTGGCCCGCGCCGAGTTGCAAGAGGCGCTGCCGGCGCTGGCCCGGCGGATGCCGAACCTGGTACTCGACGGAGAGATTGAGTGGAAGCCGGATACCGTCGGCATCTGGGGACCGGCGAAGCTGCCCCTGACCTTCGGGTAGGAACGCACACAGATCCAGGGACGACTCAGGCCGCGGG
>JBKJLU010000276.1:0-8703 GCA_046596815.1 Acidimicrobiales bacterium
CGCAGCGACGGCGACACCGACGGCGTCCCAAACGGCGAGCCGCTACGTCCCCGGCGAAGACCTCCATTTGTGCACAGGCCCGCTCTACCACGCCGCGCCGCTGGCCTTCTCGCTCACCGGCCCGCTTAGCGCCGGGGTGGGCGTCGTGTGTATGGACGGGTGGAACGAGCGGGAGGCACTCGAGCTCATCGAGCGCCACAGCATCACCCACACCCACATGGTGCCGACGATGTTTCACCGCCTCCTGGCCATCCCGGCCGACGAACGGCTGGCCCGTGACACCTCGAAGCTCCGCTACGTCATCCACGGCGCGGCGCCGTGTCCGGTGGCGGTCAAAGCCGCGCTCATTGAGTGGCTCGGTCCGGTCGTCTATGAGTACTACGCCGCTACGGAGGGATCAGGCTCGTTCGTCGACTCCGAGGAGTGGCTCAAGAAGCCGGGGACGGTGGGCAAGCCGCCGACCGCCGACCACGTCCGCATCCTTGACGACAACCTGAGCGAACTACCCCGAGATGAGGTCGGCACGGTCTATCTGAAGGCCCCGGCCACCGGTCGCTTCAGCTACTACAAGGACGACGAGAAGACCACCAACAGCTACCTCGGTGACGAGGGCTACTTCACCCTCGGCGACCACGGCTACCTCGACGACGACGGCTACCTGTTCCTCACCGGCCGCAGCGCCGAACTCATCATCTCCGGCGGCGTCAACATCTACCCGGCCGAGGTCGATGCCGTTCTCCTCACCCATCCCAGCGTCGGCGACGTCGGCGTCATCGGCGTGCCGAATCCGGACTGGGGCGAGGAGGTCAAGGCCGTCGTCGAGTGCAAGGCCGGCGTAGCCGCGTCACCCGAACTCGCGGCCGAGCTCATCGCCTTCTGCCGCGACCGACTGGCCCACTTCAAGTGCCCGCGCACCGTTGACTTTCTCGACGAGCTACCCCGCCACGACAACGGCAAGCTCTACCGCCGCAAGCTGCGCGAGATCTTCGCCCCCGACGACGACCCCACCGGCCACCGCAAGTTGTAACGCTCGGGGGTTCACGCCGGTAGCACGCCGGCCGATCGGAGTGCGGCGATGCGGTCCTCGGACACGCCGAACTGCGCAAGCACCTCGTCGGTGTGCTCGCCGATCGACGGCGCCCGACCCCGCACCCGCACCTCGCTCGACGACATCGAGAACGGTGCCGCCAGCGTCTCGAACGATCCGAGATCGTCGTGCTCGATCGAGGCGAACATGCCCATGTGGCGGGCCGCCGGGTCGGCGATCAGGTCCGGCAGCGTCGCCACCTTGCCCCAGATGATCCCCGTCTCGTCGAGGCGCGGCGCCCAGTGAGCATACGGCTGCGACGCGAACACGGCATCGAGCAACGACACGATCTCGCGGTTGTTGCGGAAGCGGTCGACCGGGGTGGCGAAGCGCTCATCGTCGACCAACTCGGGAACGCCCAGCGCAGTGCAGAACCGGCCCCACGCACCTTGGTCGAGCGTCGACAGGTTCACCCACACGTCGTCGGCGCAGCGGAAGCGGGTGTTCATCGGACTGATGGCTTCCTCCCGAGCGCGCTTGTTGGGTTGCACGCCGTCGACCAACGCCACCGACACGTCACAGCCGATCGTCCACGCGGCGCTTCGGATGAGCGCCGTCTCGACGACCTGTCCCTCGCCGGTGCGGTCGCGGACCCGAAGCGCCGCCAAGATCGCCGTGAGCAGCGCCAGGCCCGTCGGATGATCACCCTGTCCGGGACGAAAGGCCGGCGGCGGCTCACCGGGCTCGCCGATCAGGCTCATGATGGCGCCCCGCCCGAAGAACGCCGTGAGGTCGAAGGCGATGCGGTCGGCGTCGTCGCCTGTCGATCCGTAGCCCGTCACCAATGCATAGATCAGCCCCGGATTGGTCGACCGCAGCTGTTCCGCGCTCAGACCGAACTTGGCCAAGCGGCCAGGCAGCAGGTTGGTGATGACCACGTCCGCCTTGGTCGCCAGTTCTCGCACCAACGCGCCACCGTCGGGGTGGGAGATGTCGACGGCCAGCCCCCGCTTGCCACGGTTCGAGAAGTGGAAGGGCACGTCGTGCTTCCCTGCGCCCTCCGGCGCGACCGGCTGACGAAGCTTCCCCCGCATCGAGTCGCCACCGAGCGGTTCGATCTTGATGACGTCGGCGCCCATGTCGGCCATGAGGGCAGCGGCGCTCGGTCCGGCCACCCAGTTGGCGAGCTCGAGCACGGTCAGATCGTCGAGGGCTCCAGGCATCGTCGCAGCATGCCAGGCTCGTCACGATGATCCCGCTGCCGAGCCAACCCGAGGGTGTCCCCTGGCCGACCGACGAGTGGCCGAGGGGGGATGCGCCCGTCGCCCTGACCCCGCTCGTCGACGCCATGTTCGACGCAGACGGCGACCTCACGAGGGCCTACGCCGTCGTCGTGGTGCACAAGGGACGCCTCGTCGCCGAGCGGTACGCCGACGTCATCGAGCACTTCGACGGGCCCGATGAACCCATCGGACCCGAGACGCAGTTGCTCAGCTGGTCGATGGCCAAGTCGATGCTCCACGCACTCGTGGGCATGCTCGTCGACGAAGACCGACTCGAGGTCCAAGCCCCGGCCGACGTCCCCCTCTGGCGGACCGACGACGACCCCAGGCGCGACATCACCCTCGACCATCTCCTGGCCATGCGGGACGGCCTCGACTTCATCGAGGACTACGTCGACGCCGGCCGCAGTGACGTCATCGAAATGTTGTTCGGCAAAGGCAAGGACGACGTGGCTCATTTCGCCGCCGACCGTCCACTCAAGGCCACGCCAGGCGAACGCTTCAACTACTCGAGCGGCACGACCAACGTCATCTCCAGCATGGTCGCCCGACTCGTCGGTTCTGGTGGCCCCTACGAGGAGTTCCTCCAGTCCCGTCTCTTCGACGCCATCGGCATGCGATCGTCCCGGGCGACGTTCGACCCTGCGGGCACGTTCATCGCTTCGTCATTCGCCTACTGCACGGCTCAGGACTTCGCCCGCTTCGGGACGCTCTACCTGCGCGACGGCCTGTGGGATGGCGAGCGCCTGCTGCCAGAGGGCTGGGTCGACCACGCCCGGCGCCTGCAGTCGATCGACGAGAGCACGGGCAACGGGTACGGCGCGCACTGGTGGGTCGACCCCGACGACGTCGACGGTTTCGGGACGTTCTGGGCCAACGGCTACGAGGGCCAGTCGATCATGGTCGTGCCCGGCCTCGACCTGGTGGTCGTTCGGCTCGGGAAGACCGAAGCCGCACGCGGCCCCTTGCTGCGGCAGTGGCGCCGGGACGTGCGCGCCGTGTTCGCCGACCTTTAGACGACTGCTAGACCGCTCACCATGACAGGAGAGAAGATCGGTGTGATGGGTGCGGGCGTGATGGGATCGGGCATCGCCCAGGTGATGGCCATCGCCGGGCACGAGGTCGTGTGTTACGACGTGGCCGACGAGGCCCTCGAGAAGGGACGGAGCATCGTCGACACCGGACGGTTCGGGGTTCGCAGCGCCGTCGACCGCGGCAAGCTCACGGCTGCCGAGGCCGATGCGGCGCTGACCCGAATCACGTTCTCGTCCGACCTCGACGAGGTCGCCGGAACCGATGTCGTCATCGAGGCCGTCCCCGAGCGACTCGACCTCAAGATCCGTGTCTTCCGCGATCTCGACGCGCGTGCTGGTGCCGCCACGATCCTTGCCTCCAACTCGAGTGGCTTCCCCATCTCGGCCATGGCCGCCGCCACCGACCGGCCCGAGAACGTCGTCGGATGGCACTGGGCGTCGCCGGCACCGGTCATGAAGCTGGCCGAGATCGTTCGTGCACCGCAGACCTCCGACGCCACCATCGCCACCATCACCCGCCTCGCCGCCGGCGCCGGCAAGAACCCGATCGTGGTCAAGGACACGGCCCGGCACTGGGGCTATGTCGCCAATCGCGTCTACGCCGCCATGGGTCGAGAAGCGCGACAGGTGGTGGCCGAGGGCATTGCCACGGCCGAGGAGGTCGACCAGCTGATGGTCGATTGCTTCCGTTGGCCAACTGGTCCATTCGGCATGGGTCGAGGTGCGGGGTCCGGCTGGTCTTGACCTCCTCTTCGTGTCCGAGGAACGGCTCAGTCCGGCAGTGGCCCCGTCAACGACGCCCGCTGCGAGACCTCGATCCAGCTGCCGCCGGGATCGCGCACGAAGGAGATGAAGGCGGTGTCGCCGAGTCGCACAGGGGCGCGTCCCTCGGTCCAGCCGGTCGCCAGCAGATGCTCGTGAGCCGTCCGAACGTCGCGGACTTGCACGGTGAGATAGCGCAACCCGCGGGCGAACATGCCCTCGACCGGCGCGACGGCCGGGTCGGGGATCAGCCGCAGCAGGGTGCTCCCGAGACGCCAGTGGGAATCGCCATCGTCGATGGCACCGAAGCCTTCTCCGAGCAACCGGCCGAGCTCGTCGGCGTCGCGCGTCGCCCACATCACGGCGATGCCGGTCACCCCGCGATGGCCCGCGGGCACGACCATCACCTCGGTGCCATCGGGATCGCGCTGAGTTCGTGGCGACGTGGCGTCATCGGTGGCGATGGCCAGCGTGCGGAAGGCGCTCGGCGCCGCCTCCAACTCGACGCGGGCGCTGTTGATCTTGCAGACCGACCCCCGCAACCCGTAGCGGTGCTGGTGCACGCCACCCCCGACCTTCAGCAGTTCCTCATAGGGAAGTCCGAGTTCGCCGCCATAGAACGCCGCCATCTCGTCGTAGCGGTTGGTGTAGAGGCCGACGTCGACGCAGTCCTTGGCCAGTACGACCGGCGCGGGATCAACCACGACGTCCCGCGTCCCAGATCATGCCGCCGGCCGGCGTCCGTCCCAAGAGCGACGCCGGACTCCGCTTGTCGATGTGACCGATGAGCCCGGAGTAGATGCCGTAGCCCACCAGTTCTTGCAGGCGGGGCTCGAACGTGCGCACCAGATCGGGTGACAGCCCGAGCTGTTGGTTCTCCTGCTGGCGGATGTAGCCGGCGCAATAGTTCATGGCGATGCCATAGCGGCGTTCGCCGGTGGCGTTGGCCCCGCCGCCGTGCCACAACGAACCATGCCAGACGAGGACGTCGCCCTTCGACATGACGGCGCCGATGGTCTCGTAGCTCTCGGTGAAGCTCGGGTTGGTGTCCCGGAGGTGGGAGCCCGGGATGAGGCGGGTGGCGCCGTTGGCCTCGGTGAAGTCGGTGATCGCCCACATGGTGTTGCACACCGTCGGTGGATGAGGCTTGGGTATCGGGATCAGCTGGTCGTCGGCGTGGATCGGCTGGGCCGTCTCGTCCGGACAGATGGCGATCGACGAAAGCGACGACACCAGGCACCCCGGGTCGAGCACCCGCTCGACGACGGGCAACACGCTGGGAGCCGCGGCGATCTGCTGGTAGGCCGAACCGTGGGCCAACAGGTTGTAGATGCGGACGGTGTTCGCTCCCTCGAACGGGTTGCCCGCGGGCACGATCCCGAGTTCGGCCTCGAGCCGTTCGAGGTCGGCCCGCACCTCGTCGGCGAAGGCCGGCTCGAAGGCCCCTTCGATGATGGTGTAGCCGTCGGCGGCAACGCGCCCGGCATGGGTCTCGAGTTCGGACGGGGTCAGCTCACGCACCTCTCCGGTGTAGTCGACGGAGGCGCCGGGCGTGTAGACCAATGGCCACCATGACGCTGAATTACGACGCTGCCGCTTCTCAGGTCACCGCTCCCGGAGCGCGTTTCGAGACCGAGGAGATCACCTTGCACGGCCAGCAGGTGCTGGCCTTCAAGAACGCACCTTCGAGCCTGCGCGAGGTCTTCGCCGCCTCCCGCACCTTCGGCGACCAGCCCTTCCTCGTCTATGAGGACGAGCGCTGGACGTTCACCGATGTGATGGCAGCCGTCGACGGGCTGGCGGCCGCCCTCGTCGGGCGCTACGGCGTGACCAAGGGCGATCGCGTCTCCATCGGGATGCGGAACTACCCCGAGTGGGTCATCGCCTTCGCCGCCATCACCTCGGTCGGCGCCATCTCCGTCTCGCTCAATGCCTGGTGGACCGAGGACGAACTCGACTACGCGCTCGAGGACTCGGGCTCGAAGGTGCTCATCGGCGATGTCGAGCGGGTCGAGCGTTCTCGGGCGTCGGCCGTCCGTCTCGGTATGGCGACCATCGGCGTCCGCCTCCCTGAGGGGCGCTCGTTCGACGCCACCGAGCGCTGGGAAGACGTCGTGGTCGCCGGCGCGCCGATGCCCGACGTCGACGTCGTGGGGGAGGACGACGCCACCATCCTCTACACCTCGGGCACCACCGGTCGCCCCAAGGGTGCGGTGTCGACCCACGCCGCCATCGTCCAGTCGCTCACCGCCTTCGGATGTCGCGCCGCCATCGACCGTCTCCGTCGTCCCGACGCTCCCAAACCCGACGGCGCGCCGTCGTTCATCCTCATCGTCCCGTTGTTCCACGTGACCGGTTGCGTACCGGTGATGCTCTCGTGCTTCTCCGCCGGCATCAAGCTCGTGATCATGTACAAGTGGGATCCGGAGCGGGCTCTCGAACTCATCGAGCGGGAGAAGGTCACCAACTTCGTCGGTGTCCCCACCCAGTCATGGGATTTGCTCGAGTCGCCGTCATTTTCGACGCGCGACACATCGTCACTGATCTCCGTCGGCGGCGGGGGAGCGCCGGCTCCGCCGCAGCTCGTCGCCCGTGTCGATTCGTCGTTCAAGAAAGCCCGTCCGTCGTTGGGCTACGGCATGACCGAGACCAATGCCTACGGCCCCGGTAACAACGGCGACGACTACGTCCAGCGGCCGACGTCGACCGGACGCGTCGTGCCGGTCATGCAGGTCGAGGTGCGTGATGCCAACGACCGCGCCCTCCCGGCGGGGGAGTCGGGTGAGATCTGGTTCCGGGGTCCCAACCTCATCCGTGGCTACTGGAACAAGCCGGAGGCCACGGCCGAGACCATCGTCGACGGATGGTTGCGCACCGGCGATCTCGGCCGCCTCGACGACGAGGGCTTCGTCTACGTCGAGGACCGCGCCAAGGACATGGTGTTGCGGGCGGGCGAGAACGTCTACTGCGCCGAGGTCGAGGCCGCCATCTACGAACATCCAGCGGTCTACGAGGCGGCGGTGTTCGGCGTGCCCCACGAGCGCCTTGGTGAAGAGGTGGCCGCCGCCGTCTACCTGCGCACCGGACTCGCGTTGACCATCGAGGAGCTGCAGGCCCACGTGCGCGAGCGCCTGGCCCCGTTCAAGGCCCCGACCCGAATCTCCTTTGTGCACGAACCCCTGCCCCGCAACCCTGCCGGCAAGATCCTCAAGCGCGAGCTTCGCGACACCGTGGTCGCCGCCGACGCTGCCTTGTAGCCCTACGAAGCCCTACGTAGCAGGTGAAGCCTTCCGTCCACCCGTCGAGTCGTTGTCGATTCGGTGCATGAGGAGCTTGAGGTCGTGGGGGTTCGAGGCGGCCCGAACGGCCGTGTCCATGTCGATGAGCTGATCTCGACACAGGCGGGCGAGTGACTGGTCGAACGTCGTCATGCCGTAGAAGTCCCCTGCGGCCAGGATCTCGGCGAGATCCCGCTGGCGCTCGGGATCGAGGATGCAGTGCTGTACCCGACCGTTGCCGATGAGGATCTCGACGGCCGGGATTCGTCCGGTCGAGTGGACGCGGGGCACGAGTCGTTGTCCGATCACGCCTCGGAGGACCGACGCAAGCGTCACGCGTGTCTGGTGGTTCTGATGGGGAGGGAAGAAGTCGACGATCCTGCTGATCGTCTCGACGGCGTCGGTGGTGTGGAGCGTCGAGAGGACGAGATGTCCGGTTTCGGCGGCGTGGAGAGCGGCAGCCACGGTTTCGGCATCGCGCATCTCGCCCACCAGGATGACGTCCGGATCCTGGCGCATCGCGGAACGCATGGCCGACGGGAAGTCCTTCGTGTCGACCCCGACCTCCCGCTGCGAGAGCTCGGCCAGCTGCCCGCGGTGCACGAACTCGACCGGGTCCTCGATGGTCACGATGTGGCATTCGCGCGTGCGGTTGATGTGGTCGACCATCGAGGCCAAGGTCGTGGTCTTTCCCGACCCCGTCGGTCCGGTCACGAGCACCAGGCCACGAGGCTCGTTCGCCAGTTGTTCGACCGCAGGCGGGAGCCCGAGATCCATGAACGACGGAATGTGCTCCGGGATGTACCGGAACGTCAGGGCGATCGTGCCTGCCTGGAGGAAGAGGTGCGATCGGAAACGACCGAGTTCGGGGTCGAAATGGGCCACATCGATCTCGGTGCCCCGAATGAGCGCTTCCATGTCGAGGGAGCTGAGGAGCGATCTGGCCAAGCGCTCGGTGTCGTCCTCCGTCAGTGGCGTTTCCCCGGCGACCTTCCGAAGGTTGCCGTCGACCCGTATCCTCGGGCCGCTACCGGCTTGGAGGTGAAGGTCGGAGCCGTTGGCCTGCACGAGCTGTTCGAAGAGATTGTCGAGGCGGGCGTTCTGGCGGTTACCCGACTCGGAGGAGCCAGTGGGAGGAGAAGTCACGACGGCTCCAAGTTCTCAGGAACAACTGGGTTCTTATCGCATCGGCGGCCTCGAAACTTGAGGACCGGCCCCGAGCTCGAAAGGTAGTTCTCAAGTCGGCCTCGTCGCTGATCGACACTGTGTGATGGTGCCTACTGTCGCGACGTTCGAGCTGCCGACGCTGCTCCTCGGTA
>JBKJLU010000373.1:0-6445 GCA_046596815.1 Acidimicrobiales bacterium
CGGGTGACCCTCGAACACGTGTACTCAGGCAAGGTCCGGGACGTCTACAGCGTCGATGCCGAAACCCTGTTGTTTGTCGCCTCCGATCGGTTGTCGGCCTTCGACGTCGTGATGGATGAACCCATTCCCGACAAGGGCCGGGTCCTCACGGCGATGACGATGTACTGGCTCGAGCAACTGGGCGACGTGGCGCCGAGCCACCTCGTCTCCGTCGATCCGGCCGACTTTCCATCGGAGGCGGCCGACCTCCCGGACGTCGCCGGCCGAGCGATGCTCGTCCGCAAGGCCGAGATGCTCAAGATCGAGTGCATCGTGCGCGGGTACCTCGCCGGCTCGGCCATGAAGGAGTACCGAGCCAACGGCACCATGCACGGCACCGAACTTCCGTCCGGTCTGCAAGAGGCCGACAAGCTGCCCGAGCCCGTGTTCACCCCGTCGACCAAGGCTGAGAGCGGCCACGACGAAAACATCTCGTTCGCCGAGGCCGGTGAACTCGTGGGCAAGGACGTCGCCGAAGAAGCGCGCGAGATCAGCCTGGCTGCGTATAGCCGGGGGGCGGCGCTGGCGGCCCAGCGAGGCATCATCATCGCCGACACCAAGTTCGAGCTCGGCTTCATCGACGGCCGGCTCTCTCTCTGCGACGAGGTGCTCACCCCCGACTCTTCGCGTTTTTGGCCGGCCGATGCCTGGAAGCCCGGGGAAACACCGCCGAGCTTCGACAAGCAGCCCGTGCGCGACTGGCTCGAGAGCACCGGGTGGGACAAGTCGCCGCCGCCCCCGACGCTGCCCGACGAGGTGGTCGCGGCAACTCGCGAGCGCTACGCCACCGCCTACGAACGCATCAGCGGTCGGCGCTTCGCCGACTGGTTCGGTGTGACGAAGTGAGCCGGTTCAGCGTGCTCGTCGAGGTCTCCCTCCGTCCGGGTATCGCCGACCCCCAGGGATCGACCATCGAACGCTCCCTCCCCGCGCTGGGCTTCGAGGGGATCGAGTCGGTGCGCGTCGGCAAGGCGTTCCGCTTCGACATCGAGGCCGACGACGAGACGACGGCCCGCACCACCGTCGACGGACTGTGTCAGCGGCTGCTCGCCAATCCGGTCATCGAGGTCTCGACGGCCACGATCACGGCTGCGGTCGGAGAGCCGGCGTCTCGATGACCGCGCGGGTCGGGGTCGTCGTCTTCCCTGGTTCGAACTGTGAGCACGACGCTGTCGAAGCCCTTCGAGGTCTCGGTGGAGACGCCGACCTCGTCTGGCACGGCGCAACGAGCGTGCTCGGCTTCGACGCCATCGTGTTGCCGGGAGGCTTTGCCCATGGCGATTACCTTCGTCCCGGGGCCATCGCCCGCTTCGCGCCGGTCATGGGAGCGGTGCGCCAATTCGCCGATGACGGGGGCCCCGTGGTCGGTATCTGCAACGGATTCCAGGTGCTCACCGAGGCCGGATTCCTTCCTGGTGCTCTGCAGAAGAATGGTGGCCTGAAGTTCGTCTGCGACACCGTCGAACTCGTCGTGGCCACCACCCGTTCGGCCCTCACCGGCGAGGCGACGCCGGGTCAGCGGCTGCGCATCCCGATCAACCATTTCGAGGGCAATTACACCTGCGATGCGGCCACCCTCGCCCAATTGCACGATGAAGACCGCATCGTCGTGCGTTACGTGGACAATCCCAATGGATCGATCGGCGACATCGCAGGTATCTGTAATGAGGCGGGCAACGTGGTCGGACTCATGCCCCATCCGGAACGGGCGTGCGACCCGCTCGTCGGTTCGGACGACGGGTCGGTGCTTTTGCGGTCGTTCCTCGGGGCGGCGACGGCTCGGACCGGGCAATTTCTGCCTTCTTGAGCACGGCGGCGTCGATGCCGGCCTCCCGCCAAGCGGCATAACTGATACCTCGACGATGCCCGTATTCGCGAGCAGATCTCACGAAACCCTGTTCCAAGGCGTCGAGATCGACGGGAACACTTTTGGTCGCCAATTCCCGTTCGAGGTCCATCCGTTGTTGGATGAGGTTGACCCGGAGCAATGGGTCGGCGGTCTCGATCTTGGAGCGAATGTCCGCCAATTGTTTCTCGATGGAATCCGGAGTCCGTTTGCGACCTCGTTTGGGGCGGTGCAATTCCATGGCCTCGAGGTAATGGCGCACGGCTCGACCCTGTTCACGTCCGAGCGCCAATGCCGCCTTGTGCTCTTCGGACATGGAAGTTTTGGCGTTCTTCTCGGTCGATGGCATGTCGACAGTATTGCGGTGAAGTCCGTAAATGAACAGCTGGTAATTGTTCGAGAATGGCGAACTCGCCCTGGGTCGGCCGGCGAAATCGGCGAGTAGCTTGCCCCCGTGCAACACCGCGCCCTCGGGCTGACCGACGACGAGGCCGCCCGCATCGCCGAGATCCTCGAGCGGGAGCCGAACCACCTCGAACTGGCCATGTTCGGGGTCATGTGGAGCGAGCACTGCTCGTACAAGTCGTCGGCCATCCACCTCAAGCGGCTGCCGTCGGAAGGTCCGCACGTCCTGGTGGGGCCGGGCGAGGGGGCCGGGGTGATCGATGCCGGTGACGGCATCGCCGTCGCCATCCGCATCGAGAGCCACAACCACCCGTCGGCCATCGAGCCCTATCAAGGTGCGGCCACCGGCGTCGGTGGCATCATCCGCGACGTCTTCACCATGGGGGCCCGTCCCATCGCCGTGATGGACCCGCTGCGCTTCGGTCCCCTCGACGATCCCCAGACCCGTTGGATCTTCGAGGGGGTCGTCAACGGCATCTCGGGCTACGGCAACTCGGTCGGCGTCCCCACCGTCGGAGGCGAGACGGTGTTCGACGAGAGCTACGCCGACAACCCCTTGGTCAACGTGTTCTGCCTCGGCGTGATGCCCAAGGAGCGGTTGATCCTCGGACGAGCATCCGGCGAGGGGAACCTGGCCGTGCTCGTCGGTTCTTCCACCGGCCGTGACGGCATCGGCGGGGCCACCATGGCCAGCGAGGGATTCTCCGACGACGAGGCCGATCAGGCCAAGCGCCCCAACGTGCAGGTCGGCGACCCCTTCGAGGAGAAGCGCCTCATCGAGGCCTGCCTCGAGTTGCTCGACCATGGCCTGGTCGTCGGCGTGCAGGATCTCGGCGCCGGTGGCGTCACCGGCGCCACGAGCGAGACGTCGGCCAAGGGCGGGGTCGGCATGGACGTCGACGTCCGCGCCATCCATGTGCGCGAGGCGGGCATGGACCCGTGGGAGCTCATGCTCAGCGAGAGCCAGGAGCGCATGCTGGCCATCGTCACCCCCGACGACCTCGAACGGGTCCTCGAGGTGTGCGAACGGTGGGAGGTGCGGGCCTCGGTGATCGGACGGGTGACCGGCAGTGGACGCCTGCGCATCACCGACGGCCCGGATGGTGCCGTGCTCGCCGATCTTCCGGCGGCCTCGCTGGAGGAGGACAAGCCGCGCTACGACCGGCCGATCCGCCGACCTGACGACCTCGACGAGATCCTCGGACGCGACCCCTCGTCGTTGCCGGCGCCGACCGACTGCGGGGCCGATCTGCTCGACCTGCTCGTCGACCCGGCGTGGGTCTACCGCCAATACGACCATCAGCTGTTCCTGAACACGGTCGAGGCGCCGGGCGGTGACGCCGCCGTCCTGCGGCTGAAGGGCCCGGGGATTCCGGCCTCGCAACGAGGTCTGGCCGTGTCGACCGACGGCAACGCACGGTGGTGCGCCCTCGATCCACGTCTCGGTACGGCCATGATCGTGGCCGAATCCGCCCTCAACGTCGCTTGTTCCGGGGCCCGTCCGGCCGCCCTCGTCAACTGCCTCAACTACGGCAACCCCGAGCACCCCGAAGTGATGTGGCAACTGTCGGAGTCGATCGACGGCATGGCCGAGGCGTGTCGCGTGTTCGACATCCCCGTCATCGGCGGGAACGTGTCGCTCTACAACGAGACCAGGGGACGTGACATCGACCCGACGCCGGTCGTCGCCGTGCTCGGAACCATCGAGTCGTTGGTGCGTCGGCCGCCCGGCGTGCGACTCGTCGAAGGCGGGCAACTCCTGTTGTTGGGCATGCCGGCGACCGACCTGGGCGGCGGCTCCCTCTGGGCCCTTCGCCAACACGGCTTCCGTGGAGGAAGGCTTCCCGCCCTCGACCTGGCCGACCACGTCGATCTGATCCACCTGGTCGCCGGACTGGTGATCGACGATCTGGTGCAGGGCATCCACGACGTCTCCGAAGGTGGACTGGGAGTCGCCCTCGGCGAGATGGCCGTCGCCTCCGGCGTGGGATTCTCCGTCCTTGGTGTCGCGGGACACGGGGGGCTGTTCAGCGAGGCCCCTTCACGCGTCGTCGTGTGCGTCGATCCGGACCGTCTCGCCGAGGTCACCGAACGGGCTTTTACTGCGGGCGTGCCGGTCACCGAGCTGGGCGAGGCCGGCGGCGACCGCCTTGTCGTCCAGGGTCTCGTCAACGTCTCGGTCGCCGACGCCACCAACGCCGCCCGCAACGCCATCCCGAACGCCCTCCACCCCACAGCCTGACGAGGCTGTGCCTCAGACCAGGCGGGATTTGAGGTGGTCGAGGGCCTCGTCGGGGACGTCGAGGTCGCCGCGGCCGGCGCCGACGGAGAGGTCAGGCTTGTAGGTGCCGTGGTGGTCGGAGCCGCCGGTGACCACGAGGTCGAGATCGGTCGCCAGCGCTCGCAATCCGGCCCGGTCGTCGGGCGAGTAGCGGCCGTAGACGCACTCGACGCCGACCAGTCCCATGGTCTGCAGTTCGCCAAGACGAGCGCGCAGGTCGGCCGGCGAGAGCTCGAGTGACAGGGGATGGGCCAGCACCGGCAGTCCACTGGAGGCGATGGCCAGCTCCATCGCCCGAGCGGGGGCGAGCCGCTCCTTCTCGACGTACCCGGGTTGGCCCTTCGCCAACAGGGTGTCGAAGGCGTTCTGGATCGAGGTCGCTCGCCCGGCCCGCACCAACAAGGCGGCGGCGTGTGGGCGCCCGGCCCCCATCCCTCCGGCCTCGGTTTGGAGGTCCTCGTACGACAGTTCGAGGCGCTCGCACATCACCCGGTTCCGCTGATCCCGCACGTGCTGCAGCTGTTCGAGCTCGTTCTGAAGCGGTCCCTCGCCGGGCTCGAGGAAGTAGACGAGCACGTGCATGGTTCCGCGCTCGACCTCACACGACAGCTCGCACCCGGGCACCAACTCGACTCCGGCCTCCAGCGCTGCGGCGCGGGCGGCTGGGATGCCGTCGAGGCGGTCGTGATCGGTCAGCGCCACCGCCGTGCAGCCGGCCGCCGCCGCCAGGACGGGAATGCGCTCGGGCGGATCGGATCCGTCCGAAACCGTCGAGTGCGTGTGCAGGTCGATCACTTCCGCACGGTAGCCTCGGGTACGTGACGAGCCCGGACGCCGGCGAGCCATACGAGCTCGACGACGACAAGCCGAAGGAAGCGTGCGGTGTCTTCGGCGTCTACGCCCCTGGCCAGCCCGTTGCCCACCTCACGTTCGACGGCCTCTACGCCCTGCAGCACCGGGGGCAGGAGTCGGCCGGGATGGCCGTTTCTGACGGCGACATGATCATGGTCGACAAGGACATGGGTCTCGTCACCAACGTCTTCAACGACTACAAGCTGGCCGCCTTGAACGGCCACCTGGCCATCGGCCATACCCGCTATTCGACCACCGGCTCGTCGTGTTACAACGCCGCCCAACCCGTGCATCGCTCGGCCGGACGCGCCGACAGCCCGTCCACCTTCGCCCTGGCCCACAACGGCAACCTCACCAACACCGAGGCCCTCGCCGAAGAGGCCGGAATGTTGCCGGGCATGATCGCCAGCGACAGCGAACTCATCGCCGAGATGGTGGCGCGGGCGTATCCGACCAACCCCCGCAGCGACGAGCGCGAGCTGGAGATGGCGCTGCTGGCCACGCTGCCCCGCCTCGAGGGCGCCTTCTCCCTGACGATCATGGACGAGGCCCACCTCATCGGCATCCGCGACCCCAACGGGTTCCGCCCCTTGTGCCTCGGCAAGCTCGACAGCGGGTGGGTGTTGGCGTCAGAAACGCCGGCCCTCGATGTGATCGGCGCCCACTTCGTGCGGGAGATCGAGCCAGGGGAGATGGTCGTCATCGACGCGTCGGGCATCCGCGAGTACCGGCCGTTCCCGCCCGAGCGCATCAACCCGAAGCTCTGCCTCTTCGAGTTCGTCTACTTCGCGCGTCCCGACTCGATCCTGTACGGCCAGGAGGTGCACGCGTCCCGACAGCGCATGGGTGAACTCTTGGCCGAGCAGTCGCCCGTGGAGGCCGACCTCGTGATCGGCGTGCCCCAGACCGCACTGGCGGCGGCCGAGGGCTTCGCCCGTCGCAGCGCCATCCCCTACGGCCAGGGCCTCATCAAGCACAACTACATCGGTCCGCCGTTCATCTCGCCCAACCATCAGCCCCAC
>JBKJLU010000399.1:0-6102 GCA_046596815.1 Acidimicrobiales bacterium
GTCAGCGCGTACGGCTCGTTCCACGGCCGTACGTTGGCGACCCTCCATGCCACCGGGCAACCCCAGAAACACGAGGCGTTTCAGCCCCTCCCCGAAGGCTTCCGCCACGTCGCCTGGAGCGACCTCGAAGCCCTCGAGGCGGCCATCGACCCGACGGTGGCGGCCATCCTGCTCGAGCCCGTGCAAGGCGAAGGCGGCGTCAACCCTGCGACGGCCGAGTACTTCCAAGGTGTGCGGGCTCTCTGCGACGAGCGCGACCTGTTGTTCATGGTCGACGAGGTGCAGACGGGTCTCGGTCGCACCGGGGAATGGTTCGGATTCCAGCACTTCGGGGTGCAGCCCGATGTCGTCACCATGGCCAAGGCGCTCGGCAACGGTGTGCCCATCGGCGCCTGCTGGGCGCGCGAGGACGTGGCCGCCGCCTTCGTCCCGGGAGATCACGCCACCACGTATGGCGGCCAGCCTCTGGCGACGTCAGCGGCCCGCGCCGTGCTGCAGATCATGGAGGACGAGGACGTGCCAGCGCTCGCCCGGGCTGCGGGCAAGCGGCTGACGGACGGGCTGCTCGGTATTCCCGCCGTGCGCGGTGTGCGTGGCCTGGGGCTCCTACTTGCCGCTGAGCTGACGGAGCCGCGGGCCAAGCAGGCGGCCGTCGATGCGTTGGCGGCTGGCCTCGTGATCAACGCGGTGACCGACGATGCCCTGCGGTTGGCGCCGAGCCTGCTCGTGTCCGATGCGGAGATCGATGAGGCCGTCGCCATCCTCACGTCGGTGTTGGCGTGACCCGGCACTTCCTCGAGGTCGACGACCTCAGCGCCGCCGAGCTCGCCGCGGTTCTCGATCTGGCGGCGGAGAAACATCCGACCCGTGTTCTCGAAGGACGCGGCGTCGCCCTGTTGTTCGAGAAGCCATCCCTGCGCACCCGGAATGCCACCGAGGTCGCCGTCTTCGAGCTGGGCGGGCACCCCTTGACGCTGCGGGGCGAAGAGGTCGGGCTGGCCGACCGTGAGCCGGTGGCCGACGTCGCACGAGTCTTGAGCCGGTATCACGCGGCGATCTGCGCCCGGGTGTTCGAGCACCACAAGCTCGACGAGTTGGCGGCGGCGGCATCCGTGCCCGTCGTCAACCTCCTGTCCGATGACTCCCATCCGTGTCAGGCCGTCGCCGACCTCCTCACGCTCCGTCAGCATTTCGGGCAGCTCTCCGGTCTCGAGATCGCCTACGTGGGCGATTTCAACAACGTGTCGAGGTCGCTGGCCATCGCGGCTGCCTTGAGCGGTGTCGGCGTCCGCCTCGCCTGCCCGCCGGGCTTCGGACCGAGCGATGAAGACCTCGATCGCTTCCGTCTCCTCGGCCTCGATCCGCTCGTCACCAATCGCCCCGTGGAGGCAGTGGCAGGTGCGGATGCGGTCTACACCGATGTCTGGACGTCGATGGGCCAAGAGGACGAGTCGGCGGCCCGCCGGCAGGCCTTCGAAGGTTTCATCGTCGATGCCGACCTCATGACGGCGGCCAAGGAGTCGTCGGTCTTCCTCCACTGTCTTCCCGCGCATCGCGGCGAGGAGGTCGCCGCCGCTGTTGTCGACGGCCGCCAGAGCTTGGTGTGGCAACAAGCCGAGAACCGCCTCCACGCCGTCCGCGGACTCTTCCTCTGGTTGTTCGCGTGAGCAAAACGCAACGACAACACAAGATCGCGAGGTTCCTCGAGGCCGAAGCGGTGAGCAGCCAGACGCAGCTGGTGGATCTGTTGGCGGCCGACGGCATCGTGGCCACCCAGGCCACCGTGTCCCGAGATCTCGAGGATCTCGGGGCAGTCAAGGTCCGCGTGTCCGGCGGTGAGACGGTCTATGCGATCCCCGAACTCCCCAAGGATCAGCCGGCGCCCGAAGATCATCTCCGTCGCGTCCTCGGCGAGTGGGTCGGGGACATTGCCCACTCCGGGAACCTCGTCGTCCTGCGCACCCCGCCGGGGTCGGCCCACGTCGTCGGCTCGGCCCTCGACCGTGCCGCCCTCGATGGCATCCTCGGTACCGTGGCGGGCGACGACACCTTGATCGTGGTCGCCGCCGAATCGACCGGCGGCGTCGCCCTCGCCCGTCGGCTGTCGGATCTCGCCGGCCTCTAAGCCCAACCCCTTCTCAAGGAGCACCGAACCCATGGCAAAGCGCGTCGTCCTCGCCTACAGCGGCGGCCTCGACACCTCGGTCGCCGTCCGCTGGCTGATCGACGAATACGGCGTCGAGGTGATTGCCCTCGCCGCCGACGTCGGGCAGGAAGCCAAGTCACAAGATCGTGGGGCGGAGATGGAGGACGTGCGCCAGCGGGCCCTCGCCGCCGGCGCCGTCGAAGCCGTCGTCGTCGACTGCAAGGAAGAGTTCGCGCGCGACTTCTTGGCGCCGGCGTTGAAGGCCAACGCCCTCTACGAGGGCCGGTACCCCCTGGTGTCGGCCCTCTCCCGTCCGGTCATCGTCAAGCACATGGTGGCGGCAGCCCGAGAGTACGGCGCCGACGCCGTGGCCCACGGCTGCACCGGGAAAGGGAACGACCAGGTGCGCTTCGAGGTGTCGACGCGAGCGCTGGCTCCCGACCTCGAAGTGCTGGCACCGGTGCGTTCGTGGGGCATGACCCGCGAGGACGCCATCCTCTACGCGTATCGCCACGACATACCGATCACGGCGACGAAGGAGAAGGTGTATTCCATCGACGACAACCTCTGGGGTCGGGCCATCGAGTGTGGCGAGATGGAGGATCCCTGGGCCGTGCCCCCGCCGGGCGTGTGGTCGATGACCAAGGCCACGGCCACCGAGCCACGTGACCTCACGGTGAGCTTCGAAGCCGGACTGCCCGTCGCCATCGACGGCGAAAGGTTGGGGCTCGTCGAGGTGATCGAGCGCATGACCCAGATCGTGGGCTCGTACGGATGGGGCCGCATCGACATGGTCGAGAACCGCCGCGTCGGCATCAAGAGCCGAGAGACCTACGAGTGTCCGGCCAGCCTGTCCCTCATCCTGGCCCACAACGACCTCGAGTCGATCACGCTCGAGCGCGACCTGGCCAGGGAGAAGGCTCGCCTCGAGCCCCGCTATGCCGAGCTCATCTACGACGGGCTGTGGTTCTCGCCACTCAAGCAGGCGCTCGACGCGTTCGTCGACGAGAGCCAGACCCATGTCACCGGCGACGTCCGCCTCCATCTCTCGCCCGGTTCGTGTCTCGTCAACGGACGTCGCAGCGAGTTCAGCCTCTACGACTACGGGTTGGCGACGTATGACCGCGCTGATGTCTTCCGTCACGAGGACTCCGCCGGCTTCGTCCGACTCTGGGGCCTCGGCATCGAGACGTGGGCCGGACGCCAGGCCCGGCTCGACCGATGACGCTCTGGCACGGACGATTCGGCGGTGGTCCGGCCGACGAGCTGCTGGCCTTCACCGCCAGCCTCGCTTTCGATCAGCGCCTGGCTCCTGACGACCTGGCGTGCTCGCGCGCCCATGTTCGGGGGCTGCAACGAGTCGGCATTCTCACCGAGGAGGAACGTGCGGTGATCCTCGCGGCGCTCGACCGCGTCGAGGAGGAGCTGCGCTCGGGCTCGTTCGAGTTCGGTCCTGGCGACGAGGACATCCACACGGCCATCGAGCGTCGCGTGACCGAGATCGCCGGTCCGGCGGGGGCCAAGCTCCACACCGGGCGTAGCCGCAACGATCAAGTGGCAACCGACCTGCGGCTGTATGCCAAGCGGGCGGTGCTCGAGATCGTCGGCCGGGTGCACGCCTTCGAACAGGTCCTGCTCGAGCGAGCGGCCGAGGCCGGTGACACCTATCTCCCGGGATACACCCACCTCCAGCGGGCGCAGCCCGTGCTCCTGAGCCACCACTTGCTGGCCCACGCCTGGGCGCTCTCCCGCGACGTCGATCGGCTGTTGCAATCGCGCGCTCGACTCGATGTTTCGCCCCTCGGCGCCGGCGCCCTCGCAGGATCGTCGCTGCCCCTCGATCCCGATGGCGTGGCTGCCGACCTGGGTTTTGCCCGGCGGTTCGAGAACAGTCTCGACGCCGTGTCCGATCGCGACTTCGTGGCGGAACTCCTCTTCGACATCGCCCTCTTGGGCGTCCACCTGTCGCGCATCGGCGAGGAGATCGCCATCTGGTCGACCGAAGAGTTCGGCTTCATCACCCTCGACGACGGCTACGCCACCGGTTCGTCGATGTTGCCGCAGAAGAAGAACCCCGACATCGCCGAACTCGCCCGGGGCAAGGCCGGGCGGTTGATCGGCCATCTCACGGCCATCCTCACCACCCTCAAGGGGTTGCCGCTGGCGTACAACCGTGATCTCCAAGAGGACAAGGAGCCGCTGTTCGACGCCGTGGATCAGACGGCCCTCGCCTTGGCAGCCCTCGGCGGCCTGTTCGCCACGGTCCGTTTCCATGGCGATCGCATGCAGGCGGCCGCTGACGCTCCCGCCGCTGCAGCCATCGACCTGGCCGAGTTCCTGGTCTCGGCGGGCGTGCCTTTCCGCGATGCGCACGCGCTCGTCGGCGGCCTCGTGCGCGACTCCATCGACCGGGGCGTGCCCCTCGCCGATCTCGTCGACGCCCATCCGCAACTCGGCCCCGAGGCGGCGGCACTCCTCGAGCCGGGTGTCGCCGTCACCCGGCGGACCAGCCCGGGGGGCGCCGGACCCAAGCCCGTGGCCGAGCAGATGAGTCGCTTCCGTACCCATCTCGACCACGAGGAGGAGCGCATCAACCGTCTTTCACCCGGATCGCAGGCGCCGCGTGGCTGACCGGACCTCGTCCGATCGGTATGTGCACCGGATCCGGGTGCGCTACGGGGAGGTCGACATGCAGAAGGTCGTCTTCAACGCCCACTATCTGGCGTACTGCGACGATGCGTGCGAGGCCTGGATGACCGGGCGACGGCTCCGGGCGGCCGCTCCGGGCTGGGACTTCATGCTGAAGAAGGCGACCATCGAGTGGGCGGCGGCGGCCACCGTGAACGACGAACTCGCCATTGCCGTCTGGGTGGCGCGGTGGGGCAACACCTCCTTCGACGTCGCCTTCGAGGGCACCATCGACGGTCGGGACATCTTCACCTCGACCATCACCTATGTCGGGGTCGTCGAGGGAACGCTCACGACCGCGCCGGTGCCGCCCGAGGTGCGGGCGCTTCTTGGCGCCTGAGATCCCTCGCCGTCGGGCGCGACCCCTGCCGCGCCGCTTCTATCGACGCGACGCTCGAACGGTCGCCCCAGAGCTACTACACAAGGTGCTCGTCCGCGGTGGCCGCCGAGGACGGATCGTGGAGGTCGAGGCCTATGTCGGCGGTGGAGCCGACCCGGGCAGCCACGCTCACCGTGGCCCCACGTCGCGCAACGCCACGATGTTCGGCCCGCCCGGCCATCTCTACGTGTACTTCACCTACGGCATGCATTGGTGTTGTAACGCCGTCTGCGATCCGGACGGCGTCGCCAGCGCCGTGCTGATCCGGGCGGTCGCGCCGCTGGACGGTCTCGAGGAGATGCGGGCGCGGCGGCCCCGGGCGGTGCGCGACGTCGACCTCACCAACGGACCGGCCAAGTTGTGTCAGGCCTTCGCCATCGACGGCACCGCCGATGGCGCCGATCTCGTACGGCCAGGGCCGGGCGGACTCACGATTGTCGACGATGGCATGCCCCCGCCCGAGGCCCCGATGCAGTCCACCCGCATCGGCTTGACCGCAGGCTCCGAGCTGCCCTGGCGCTGGTTCGTGGCGAACGATCCCTTCGTGTCGAAGGGGCGCGCAAACCTGCTACGTTCTCCTGCCCCGGGGGCAACCCCGGGTGGAGATCGGTAACGAAGTCGCAACTTGACTTCCGAAGTCGCCGGCTCTATGTTGAAGAGCCGCTTGGAACGGAAGCATCGTTCCGAGCACCGGATCGGGAAGCACTCGGACAGTGTCCGAATCGCCCCGACCAGAAGGGAAGCACCAACGTCGATTCGACGCGTGCTCTCTAGTCGCTCCTTGAAAACGGAACAGAAGAAGCCAAAAGTGCGTGCGGGCGATCGCATCCCTTCGGGGGTGGAGGTCGTTCACCAAGTCAATGCACAAACGGACAACAGTATTCGCTAG
>JBKJLU010000044.1:0-14393 GCA_046596815.1 Acidimicrobiales bacterium
GCAGACGCGTCGGCGAGGTCGGGGACGTGCTCGCGGGGTGCGATCAGCAGCTCGTAGGGCCAGGACGCAGCTTCAGGGACCGCGGCCCGCCAGGTGGGCGAGTCGACGATCGTCCGCTCGACCTCGGCGGCCGACGCCGCCCGGTCGCACAAAGCGCAGACAGGGCCAGAGAACTCCCGGTGCACGGCCTCGGGGACCTCGGGAAAGGCGTAGATCTGCCCGTGGGGGTGGGCGATCGTCGCGCCGACCTCGGATCCACGGTTCTCGAACGCGAGCACGTAGGCCACGTCGTCGCGCGCACCCAACTCGACGGTGCGCTGCGCCCAAAGGGCGACGACGTGTTCAGCCGACTCGACACCGATCGACCAGAAGGACGCGTCGTGGTCGGGGGCGTAGAGAATGACCTCGGCCCGTCCGTCGGGGATGGCGGGCCACCGGTTGACGAACCAGCGGACGTCGTACGGATCGGGGGCCTCGGCACCGCCGACGCAGAAGGGGCAGTCCGTCGACGGAAGGTTCGGCCGCTTCTGGCGACCTCCCGTGATGACGACCCGGTGGCCCGTGAGCGCGTCGACCCGAAGATCGAACTCGGTCACTCCTGCCTCTTGGGCTCCGCCCGGGCCGGCGGGCCAGATCGCTTCGCTCACTCGGCCACGCCGAGTTGGGCGATGGGCCCACCTGGCGCGTCGGCTCGCCAATCGACCCTGAGTTGCGTGCCGGCGGCCGATCGCACGACGAGGGGATCGGCGAACGGGTCGTCGATGTCGAGCAGCGTGTCGACGTCGTCGTGGACGGTGCGCAGGGCCTCGAGGAGTCCCCACTCGGCGTCGGTGTAGCGCTGCATGTCGTCGGAGAGCAGGGTGAAGGCTCCGGTTCCGGTGATCACCGCCGCCAGGAACGAACGTTGCCCGGCGTCGAGGCCCGTGTCGGTCGGACGCAGCAGGAGGCAATCGGGGTCGTTGATGAAGAGTCGGCGATGGAGCGGCGCCCGCAACACGCTGGCGGCGATGGCGTTGATCGCCGCAGGCGCGGCTTCGTACATACCCGGCCAGTGGTTGTCGGGTGTCCAGACCGGCGCCACGTCGGCCGACACCCGCATGGCGTCGACGATGCCCACAGCGGGTCCGAACGGACACCCGCACCCCAGCAGGAACGAATCGTCGCCGATGCCTTCGCGCACGGCCTCGAGGCCGGCTCGGAGGGCCTCGGCCCGGGTCTTGGTGGGGTCGGCGCGACGGGCCGGAAGGGCGGCGGCGTAACAGAAATCGATCTTGTGGTAGTCGAAGCCTTGCTCGACCAGCTCGGCATAGGTGGAGCGGAGGTGGTCGAGCACTTCGGGACGCGTGGTGTCGAGGACGACGGCCCATCCGCCCCAGTTGTTGTCGTTGAACATGGCCCTCGACGGGTGGCCGCTGGGCTCGTGGACGGTCGCCCAGTCGGGGTGATCGGCCAGCGTCTGGGAATCGGGACCGAGCAGGAACGGTGCCGTCCAGATGCCCGCCTGCAGACCGGCGTGGCGGATTTCGGAGGCGAGGGGAGTGAGACCCTCGGCCCACGGCTCGCTCGTCGACAGCCAGTCGCCGATGGCGCCCTGGAAACCGTCGTCGATCTGGACGAGCTCGAAACCGCGTCCGGCGATGGCCGCCATGTTCGCCCGGACATCGGCGGGCGTCACCTTGGAGAAGTACTGGTACCAGCTGCACCATCCGAGCGGGGCCGGCGACGAGATGCGGGCGTTGGCGGTCGTGCCCCACAACGAGGCGAAGTCGCTGTAGCGCACCCCGGCATCGCCGTCGGCCAGCCAGATCGGGTCGAGGTGACGTTCGCCCCCTGCGGCCAACGGCACGCCGTCGAACATGGCCCGCACACCGACGCCGTCGGCGTCGGCCTCGACCGTGCCGAGGTGATGGCGGGCATCGAGGAAGCCGGCGACGCCCGAATCGGTGAGCAGGAACTGGTCGCCGGAGACGACCTTTCCCGCGGCGTCAGGCCGACTGAGATGCGTACCGCGGACCCAGTCGGGGAGGCCTGCTCGCTCGGGACGGACGTCGGCGGGCGAGCACCGGCGGACGACCGACCAGCTCTGGTGTCCGTGCTCGAGCACCTGCTCCGGAGTGGCCGACAGACGAAACATGACGTCGTGCAGCGCGGCCACGTTGCGTCCGCCGTTGCGAACCGTGACGTCGAGGCGTCGGCCACCGTCGACGTCGGATGACGTCACCAGTACCTCGAAGTCGCCCGCGGTCACGGCGCCCTCGGCGAAGGGGACGGCGACGCCGTTGACCACGATCGTGGTCGGATCGGTGTGGCTCATGCCGCTACAACTGGCGTCTCGTAGACGGCGGCGATGGCGCGGGGGAGCGCCTGGTCGAGGGGCAGCACGCTGGCGACGATGCGGCGGCGCAACCGCGCCAGGGGCGTTCTCGCCGGATGGGTGCGCTCGTGTTCGCAGCGCCGGCGAGCCAGGTACTCGCCGATGTCGCCGCGATCTATCCCTTGGTCACGGGCGCCGAGGATGTCGTCGAGAAGACCTGACAGCTCGTAGGGATCGTGGGTGACAAGCGGCAGCTCGACGGTGGCGGATGACGACGTCGCACCGCGAAGGACTTCCGTGGCGAGCACGTGGGCCGCGAGTTGGTGGTCGAGGGCTCGAAGCAGCGACCGCGTCTCGAGCCAGCGCCATCCGCCGGCGTAGCGCTCGACCGCCCAACCATTCGGCTCAGCCGTCGTGACCCAGGCGCGAGTGTCCGGGAATCGGCCCGCCACGAGGGCCGCCCACTCGGCGAAACGCTCGGGCGCGTCGAGGAGTTGCCAGCGCTCGTCGAAGCCGAAGTGCAGGGTGATGGGCCCACCGACGTCGCCAGCAGACGCTCGACCGTCCAAGGCGCGCTCGTCGCCCCATCGCAGGATCATCAGCGAAGTGGGAGCGCAGCCGCGAGCCGCTCGAGGCCGTCTCGATCCCAGGGCGCCCGCATGGCGATGTTGACCTGGGTGGCGCCGGCGGCCTCGTACTGGCCGATGCGGTCGAGGACCTGCTCGTCGCTGCCCATCAGCACGCCGGGACGCACGAACTCGGAGATCCGGCCGAACTGGGGAACGAGGTCTTCCTCGCTCCAGGCCAAACCCACGTTCACCGTGAGTTTGATCTCCGAAGGGTCACGTCCGGCGTCGTCACAGTGGCGGTGCAGCACCTCGATCTTGTGGCGATAGTCCTCGGGAGACACGAAGGGGACGTTCCAGCCGTCGGCGTAGCGGGCGGCGATCTTCAGCGTGCGCTTCTCGCCCCCGCCGCCGACCCAGATGGGCAGGGCCGCCTGGACGGGCTTGGGATCACACTTGGCGTCGCGCAGTTGGAACCACGTGCCGTCGAACGTCGTGGTGTCGTTGCGCAACAAGCCCCTCACGCACTGGATCGACTCCTCGAGCTGGTCCATCCGGATCCCGATCGAAGGAAACGGGATGCCGTAGGCGTCATACTCGACCTGGCTCCATCCGGCCCCGATGCCGATGTCGGCCCGGCCGCCCGAGAGTTGGTCGATGGTGGCGATGGCATTGGCGAGGACGGCCGGGTGGCGATAGCCGCACGAATAGACCAGCGAACCGCAGCGCACCTTCGTCGTGTGACACGCCAGCGCGGCGTGGGCCGCGACCGCTTCGAGGCAGTTCGGCTCGCCCGTGCCGTCGGCGGCGTAGAAGTGGTCCCAGATCGAGATCCAGCCGAAGCCCAGTTCTTCGATGCGCTTCCACAACGAGATGAGTTCGTCGGTCGTCGTGTTCTGCAACCCGGTGTGCACGCCGAAGGTCGTCATGACACGGGAGCGTAGGCAACCGGCGCGTAGGCCGAGGTTACGGTCGACCGTCCCCGCAACGACAGCTCGGCCACGAGGTGCCAGTGCTCGCTCTCGTCTCCGGCCGCGGCCATGGCCGCGGAGCTGGCCAGCACCCGACCGGGCTCGTCCTTGGCCGCCTCGCTGAGCCGGGAGGCCTCGTTCACGGGGTCGCCGATGACGGTGTATTCGAGGCGCTCGGCCGATCCGACGTTGCCGGCTACAACCGTGCCGGAGGAGACGCCGATGGCCGCCGGGGGAAGGCCGGCCAACCCCGCCTGCAACCTCCGTGCCGCCCGAAGGGCTCGAACGGCGTGGTCGGGTTGCTCGGACGGCGTTCCGAACACGCAGAGGGCGCCGTCGCCTTCGAACTTGTTGACCCATCCGCCTTCGTCGCCCACGATCTGCACCACGGCGGCGAAGAAGGCATTCAGGACGGCCACCACCGCTTCGGGTTCTTGCTGTTCAGCCATCGCCGTCGATCCGATCAGGTCGACGAACAAGGCGGAGGCTGTTCGTTGCTCGCCGCCGAGGGCCGAGCCCTGGGCGACGGCGCGGCGGGCGACCTCAGGACCGACATGGCGTCCGAAGAGATCCTCGAGCACCTGGCGTTCGCGCAAGCCCTCGACCATCCGGTTGAAGCCCGCCTGCAGCTGGCCGACCTCGCCCCCGTCGTTGACCGTGATGTGCTCGTCGAGGTCGCCTTCCTGCACACGGGCCAGCGCTCGGCGCACCTCGTCGATCGGGACGATGACGGCGCGAGCGGTGAAGACCAGCATGAGGGCGCCGACGCCGAGGCCGCTGATGGCGAGGAAGAACAGGCCGGCGGGTGGCAGCGGGGGCGCACCGCCGGGGCGGAGCTGGGCCAGGGCGATGCCGACGAGGGGGATGCCGGAGCCGAGGGCCCACGACAGCAGGATGCGGGCACCGATTCCCAGTGCCCGTGAGTCCGGTGGTCGGGCGCTGCCAATCAGCGCCGCCGCCACGATCGGTCGCAGGTCGCGTTCGACGAGCAGAAAGCTCAGGGCCGCACTCACGAGGCCTCCGACGACCGTCGCCGACACGCCTCGGAGGAGTCCGGGAAGAGGTTCACCCTCGATGGCATCGAGGGTGCCGAAGGTGACGCTCGCCAACACCCAGAAGACGAAGGCCATGACGGCCAGGCGACCGGGTGCGCCCAAGATGGCGCGGCGCTCGTCGTCGCCCGGCGCCTGGCCGTTGGAGTGCCAGTCAACGGCGGGGGCAAGGATGCGAAGTCCGACCACCGCGGAGACCGGGAAGGCAATCGCACAGAAGACGACGGATCCGATGGCGGCTTCGCGGGTGTCGCCAGGATTGGCCGCGGCGTCGGGTGCCAACAGGTTCTGGTAGACGAACACGGCGATGGCGGCGACCAGGTTGGCGACGCCGATGGGGACCACCAGCCGCAACCTCCGGAGCATGGGAGGACGGTACCGGAGTGCGCCTACCATCCGTCCCATGCCTCGCGCATCCGTCAACGGGATCGAACTCGAGTACGACACCTTCGGGTCGCCGGACGACCCGGCGGTCGTGTGCATCGCCGGTCTCGGGGCCCAGCTGATCACCTTCCACGAGGACTTCTGCCGGGGATTGGTGGAGCGGGGCTACTTCGTTGTCCGCCACGACAATCGCGATGTCGGGCTGTCGACCAAGATCGAGGACGGATCGACTTATGCCCTCGAGGACATGGCCGACGACACCGTCGGGCTGCTCGATCACCTCGGTCTGACCCGCGCGCACGTCGTCGGCGTGTCGATGGGCGGGATGATCGCCCAGACCCTGGCCATCCGTCACCCGGATCGGGTGGCATCGCTCACCTCGATCATGTCGACGACGGGTGCTCCCGGCGTCGGCGGTGCGACCGAGGAGGCGGCGGCCCGGCTCGTGCGCGTGGCCGGAGACACCCGCAACGAGCGGGTGGCGTCGGCCGTCGAGACCTCCCGGATCATCTGGGGCGACACACCGGAGTTCCCCTTCGACGACGAACTCGCTCGCTGGCGGGCCGAGACCTCCGTCGATCGGGCGTACTACCCGATGGGCACCGTGCGACAACTCCAGGCCATCCGCGCCACCGGCGACCGCACCGACCGGCTGAAGACGCTCTCGGTGCCCACCCTCGTGATCCACGGGTCGAACGATCCGTTGGTGCAGCCGAGTGGTGGCGAAGCGACCGCAGCCGCTATCCCCGGGGCCGAGCTGTTGCTCATCGACGGCATGGGTCACGGTGTGGCCCGGCCCGCGTTCGCGTCGATCGTCGACGCCATCGATCGCCTGGCGGCCTCGGCCGCCGTGGCCTGAGACCCCAAGGAGCCCTCGAATGCCCGGCCCTCTCTCCGGCATCAAGATCATCGAGATCGCCGGCATCGGCCCCGGTCCCTTCGCCGCCATGTTGCTGTCGGACATGGGCGCCGAAGTGCTGCGGGTCGACCGCGCCCAAGCCGTTCGTGGTGGTGACCCGACCAAGCCTCCCCTCGACATCCTCAACCGGGGACGCAAGTCGATCGGCGTCGACCTCAAGAATCCCGACGGCGTCGAGACGGTGCTGCGGCTCGTCGAATCGGCGGACGCGCTGATCGAAGGATTTCGGCCCGGCGTGACCGAGCGCCTCGGCATCGGTCCGGATGCCTGCCTCGCCCGCAACCCCAAGCTCGTCTATGGCCGGATGACCGGCTGGGGCCAAGAGGGTCCCATGGCCATGGCCGCCGGCCACGACATCAACTACATCGCGCTGGCGGGTGCCCTCGATCCGATCGGTCGTGCCGGGCAGCCGCCGGTGCCGCCCCTGAACCTCGTCGGCGACTTCGGCGGGGGGGCCATGTTCCTGGCCTTCGGAGTCGTGTGCGCCATCCTCGAGTCGCAGCGGTCGGGCGAGGGCCAGGTCGTCGATGCCGCCATGGTCGACGGCGCGGCCACCTTGATGTCGATGTTCCACGGGTTCGCGGCCATGGGCATCTGGACGGAAGAACGGGGCACCAACCTGCTCGACACCGGCGCCCACTTCTATGACGTGTACGAGACCGCCGACGCCAAGTACGTCTCGATCGGATCGATCGAGCCGCAGTTCTACGCCGAGTTGCTGCGCCTCACCGGACTCGAGGGCGACGCCGAGTTCGCAGGCCAGCACAACCGGGCCAACTGGCCGGCGCTCAAGGTGCGACTGGCCGAGGTGTTCCGCACCAAGAGCCGCGACGAGTGGACGGCGATCATGGAGGGCACCGACGTCTGTTTCGCCCCCGTCCTCTCGCTGTCGGAGGCGCCGAAGCATCCACACATGGCCGGGCGAGGAACGTTCACCGAAGTCGCCGGCGTCGTCCAGCCCGCGCCGGCTCCCCGGTTCAGCCGAACCCCCGGCGAGATCACGCGGCCCGCCGCCCATCCCGGACAGCACACGACCGAAGCGCTCGTCGACTGGGGCTTCGACGACGGCGAGGTCACGAAGCTCCGGGAGACCGGGGCCATCGCATGAGCACCATCGTCTTCTTCCACGCCCACCCCGATGACGAGAGCATCGCCACGGGCGGCACCATGGCCAAGATGGCCGCCGCCGGCCATCGCGTGGTGCTCGTCGTCGCCACCAAGGGCGAACACGGCGAGGTGGCTGACGGGATGCTCGATGCGGGCGAATCGTTGGGATCACGTCGCGAGCGCGAGACGGCCGCGTCCGCAGAGGCGCTGGGAGCGGGCCGTCACGAATTCCTCGGCTACACCGACTCGGGGATGATCGGCACGCCAGAGAACGACGCGCCCGACTGCTTCTGGCGGGCCGACGTCGACGAGGCTGCGGAGCGACTGGCGGTCATCCTCCGTGAAGAGCAGGCCGACGCGCTCACCGTCTACGACGAGAACGGGAACTACGGCCACCCCGATCACATCCAGGTGCATCGCGTCGGCATTCGCGCCGCCGAACTCGCAGGGGTAGGCCGCGTTTTCGAATCGACGCTCGACCAGGACTACTTCCGCGAGCTGATGAAGCGGGCGAGCGAGTTGGGCATGCCCGACCTGCCCGACACCGACGGCGTGGATGCCGAGGAGATGACGATGGGCATGCCCGGTCACCTGATCACCACGCGGGTCGACGTGCGCGGGTTCCTCGACGTGAAGCGGCGCTCGATGCAGGCCCACGCCAGCCAGATCGCCGAGACCTCGTTCTTTCTGGCGATGCCGCCTGCGGCCTTCGAGGCGACGTGGGGAACGGAGTTCTACATTCGCCGTGGCGCCCCGGAGGGCACCGCCGAAGACGACCTCCTCGCCGGCGTCGGTCCGTGAGCCACGTCGTTCTCGTCCGCCACGGCAAAGCGGCCGCCGGATGGGATGCCGATCTCGATCCCGGGCTCGACGACGTCGGCCGCCAGCAGGCCTTCGAGATGGCCGACATGCTCCATCTGTTCGGTCCCCTTCCGCTCTATTCCAGCCCGCTCAAACGGTGCTACGAGACGGCCGAGGCGCTCGGCGATCGGTGGGGGGTCGAGCCCGTCGTCACGCCGGACGTGGGCGAGGTCGAGGCGCCGGTCCCCGACCTGGCGGCGCGGGGTGCGTGGTTGCGCGACTTCATGGCGGGGTCGTGGTCGGAGCAGCCCCCCGAACAGCTGGCGTGGCGTGAACGGGTCGTTGACTTCCTCCTCGGACTCGAAGGCCAGGACGCCGTCGTGGTCAGCCATTTCGTCGCCATCAACGCCGCGGTGAGCGTGGCCACGAAGGACGACCGGGTGATCTCGTTCGCCCCCGACAACTGCTCGCGGACCGAGTTGAAGATCGAGGGCGGCCGACTCGAGGTCGTCGAACTCGGCGGCACTGCCCGCACCCACGTGAACTGACGGAGCGGTGATCGTTCCGATGACGCCGCTCGACTTTCTCGAGCGGGCCCGCCGCCAATACGGCGAACTCGAGGCCCTCGTCGAGGGCGACCGCCGGCTGTCGTACACCGAGTACGCGGCCCGCTGTCACGCCCTCGCCACGTGGCTCATGGAAACCGGCGTCTCGGCCGGTGAGCGGGTGGCCTACCTGTGTCCGAACACTGTCGAGTTGCTCGAGGCGTACTACGGCGTGCTGCTGGCGGGATGCGTGCTGGTTCCGTTGAACATTCGGCTGGCGTCGGCGGAGTTGCAGACCATCCTGGATGACTGCGGCGCTTCCGTCCTCGTGGTGCATCCGTCGCTGGCGGCGTTGGCCGACGAGCTCCGCGTGCCCCACCGGATCGACCTCGGCCCGACCTACGAGAACGGTCTGGCGGACCACGCCGGCTCGTTCGTCGATCGCCGGATCGACGACGAGAACGAGGTGTGTGAACTCTTCTACACGAGCGGCACTACCGGACTTCCCAAGGGGGCGATGCTCACCCATCGCAACCTGGCGACCCATGCCATCGACGCCGCCCTCTCGATGTCGTGCACCCATCGCGACGTGGTGCTCCACACCATTCCCCTCTTCCATGTGAATGGATGGGGCACGCCGCACTGGGTGACGCTGCTCGGAGCCCGCCACGTTCTGCTTGAGCGGTGGGATCCCGTCGAGGTGTTGCGCCTCATCGAGGCCGAGGGTGTGACCCGGCTCCACCTCGTCCCCACGATGGCGTCGTCGCTGGTGGTGTGCGACGACCTCTCCAACCGGAACACCTCGTCGCTGGTGCAGGTGACCATCGGGGGCTCGCCCCCGGGACCCGAATTGCTGGCCGAGCTCGAAGATGCCTTGGGGTGCGAAGTCATCTGCGGCTACGGCATGACCGAGTCGGCGCCGCAGATGACCAAGGCGCTCACCAAGCGCTCGCACGACGATCTCCCGATAGCCGAACAGCGTCGGCGTCGTGCCACCACCGGCCTTCCCAACGTGGGCGTCGAACTCCGAGTCGTCGACGACTCGGACCGCGAGGTGCCGGCCGATGACTCAACGCACGGCGAGATCGTGGTGCGGTCGAACCACGTGATGGCCGGCTATTGGAACAACCCCGAGGCCACCGCCGAGGTGTTGCGCGACGGTTGGCTGCGCACCGGCGACATCGCCGTCGTCGACGCCGAGGGATACGTGCGCATCGTCGACCGTAAGAAGGACCTCATCATCAGCGGGGGCGAGAACATCTCGTCGGTCGAGGTCGAACAGGCGTTGTGCGCCCACCCGTCCGTCCTCGAAGCTGCCGTGGTGGGACGGGCCGACGAGCGCTGGGGAGAGGTACCGCATGCCTTCGTGACCCTGCGCCCCTCCGCCGCGCGGGTCGACTCGCTCGAGCTCACGGCCTTCGTGGGCGAGCGGCTGGCCCGGTTCAAGGTTCCGAAGGGGATCGAGTTCCTCGACGAGCTGCCCAAGGGCGGGTCGGGCAAGATCCTCAAGAACGAGCTGCGGAGGCGGACATGACGACGTGGACGCACACCGGGTACGCCCAGCGCATCCTCTTCGGCGACGGCATGGTCGACCGGGTGGCCGACGTCGTCAAGGAGGCCGGGGGTCGACGAGTACTGCTCATCACCACGAAGGGCCGGCTGGCGTCAGAGGCCGGTGAGGATCTCGTCCGCCGGTTGGGGCGTTCGTTGTCCACGACCTATGACGGCGTCCGCAGTCACGTGCCCACCGACACCGTGCAGGCCGCCCTCGGTCTGGCCCGCGATCGCGATGTCGACTGCATCGTCTCGTTCGGGGGAGGGTCGTGTGCCGATCTCGGGAAGGCGGTCTCGTTCTTCGTCGAGCAGGAGGCGGGGACTCCGGGCGCGTCCTACGTCGATCGTCCGGTGTTGCCCCACGTGGCGATCCCCACGACCTACTCGGGTGCCGAACTGACGCCCTTCTTCGGCATGACCGACGAGTCGAGCCGGCGCAAGAGTGGTGGCGGCGGCCCGACCACGGCGCCGCTGGCCGCCATCTACGACCCGGTCCTCACGACCGACACCCCGGTGCGGGTGAGCGCCGAGACGGGCTTCAACTGTCTGGCCCACGGCGTCGAGGCGGCGTACTCGCCCTCGCGCACCCCCGAAGCCGAGGCCATCGCTCTGGCCTGCATCGAACGAGTCGTCACCGCCCTTCCGCTGGTCGTCGACGCCCCCGACGAGTTGCCCCCTCGACGGGTGATGCTCGAAGGTGCGGTGCTCGGCGGACGATGCCTGCAGAACGCCACGATGGGGGTCCACCACGGACTCTCCCAGCTGCTCGGGGGCCGCACCGGTATCTCTCACGGTCTGGCCAACGCCATCGTGCTCGCCCATGCCCTGCGCTTCAACGCCGAAGCCGTTCCCAAGGCCATCGAGCGGATCGGGGTGTCGCTCGGTGATGCGGGAGACGCCGCCGGGGCGATCGATCGGTTGCGGGAACAGGTCGGGATCCCCGGTCGGCTGTCGGAGTGTGGCGTCACCGAGGACGACCTCGACGCCGTGGCCCGCATGGCCGAAGGCAACGCGAACGTCCGGGCCAACCCCCGCCCCGTGTCCGAATCCGACGCGAGGGCACTCCTCGAAGTCTGCTTCTGATCCCCCAGGGGTTCTTGGGGGGATTCCCCGGGACGCCCCTTCTTGGTTTTGGAGGGTGAGGAGGCGCGAATCGACCGCTCAGGCTCTCCAAAACCGGTAGCGGCGGCGCCGGCGTTAGCGTCAGAGCATGTCCTTCGTCGCCATCAACGCCATCACCGTCCCCGAGGGGGGCGCCGACGAACTGGTGAAGCGCTTCGCCGCCCGCGCCGGCGCCGTCGACAGCCAGGACGGATTCGAGGAGTTCCAGCTCCTCCGTCCGGCCGACGGGAAGAACACCTTCTTCGTCTACACGCGCTGGCGTGACAAGGAGGCGTTCGAGGCGTGGACGGCATCGATGGCCTTCGGGCAGGGGCACGCCCGACCCGAGGGCTCGGACAAGCCGGTCGCCACGGGCAGCGAACTGCTGGCCTTCGAAGTCGAGAGCCGCACCGGGCCTGGGGTCACCGTATGAGCGGCGACGGGCCGGTGGAGTCGCCTCGCTGGCGGGGCATCAACCACCTCGCTCTCGTCACGCCCGACATGGACGCCACGGTTCGCTTCTACCACGGCGTCCTCGGCATGCGTCTGGTGGCATCGGTGATGGCCGGACCCATGCGTCACTACTTTTTTGAGATCGGGCCGGAGAACACCATCGCCTTCTTCGAGGTGAAGGGAGCCGGTGCGTTCGCGGCGCCGGCCGGCATCCCCGACCGGTTGCGCAAGGCCCAGTTCGATCACCTGTCGTTCAACGTCGCCGATGAGGACGCGCTGGTCGAGTTGCAGGCGCGCCTCCGATCGTTCGGGTGCGAGGTCACGCCCGTCGTCGACCACGGATTCGTCCACTCGATCTACTTCAGCGACCCCCATGGCATCGCCCTGGAGGCGTCGTGGTGGGTGCTCGACGCCACTGCCCGCCCGGCCGACTACGCCGATGCCCGCCTGTTCGGTGACACCAATCCGGTGAGCGCTGTGACGGAACTGGCGACGACCGGTGTGTTGACCTCGACGCCGCGTACGTTGCTCACCGGCGACGAGGTCGCCGACCCCGTCTGACTCCCGTTCTGTGAGCATCCATCACCCGCCCCACGGGTGGACAGATGTTCACAGAAGGGGTCAGCGGCGGTGCTTGCCCAGTGTCATCCCGACGGCCAGCAGGCCGGCGAGGAGGGCGAGAGGTCGTGCGCCGACATGGCCGTGCTCGGCCCGGGGCGGGGTCGTCGAGGCCGGTACGGCGAGCGCCGGAACCAACTCACGTCGTCCACCGATGGTGACGGCGAAGTAGCCGAGCAGCATCAGGGCGACGCCGAGGGCGAGGAGTACGGGGCTCGCGAATCCGGTCCGAGCGATGGCAACGGGAGAGACCTGGATACTGGGGGCCGCCGTCGGGGCGGCCGCTCCGGTTTCGCGGGACAGGACGACGCCGGCAACCGTGGCCCCGGTGGCGTTGCCGCCGGTCCCACCCGCCGTGGTCGGGGTTCCGCCGCCTCCGCCGCCAGCCGTGGTGGGTGTTCCGCCGCCGGCCGCGGTCGTCGTGGTCGGCGCCGTCGTGGTGGTGGTTGTGGTCGGCGCCGTGGTGGTGGTCGTCGAGGTGCTGGTGGTGCTCGTCGATGACGTCGAGGTGGAGCTGGTGCTGCTCGACGAGGTGCTGCTCGACGAGGTCGAACTCGAGGTCGTCGTCGGGGCCACGAAGGCGTCGGCCGTACCGAAGGCCTCGTCGGTGCCGCCATTGCAGACCGAAAGGTGCACCGTGTAGCTGGGAGTGGTGCCCGACGGGAAGGCGCTCTTGTCGACGATGGCCGAGAAGTTCTTGTCGCAGTCGAAGGCGATGTTCTTCGATCCCGGCTGGGGGTTGGTGACGTCCACCAGCGAGTACTGCGACGACAGGAGGATCTCGGGATCCTGCGGCCGACAGTCGGCGCTGTTGGTCTTCGCCACCTGGGGGATGCAGATCTTGATGTCGTTCCAGCCGGTGATGTTGGCGTTGCCGGCGAAGGTGAACGTGAGGTTCCCGTCGGACTGGATCTCGGCCGTCACGGTGCCGTGGTTCTCGGTACCCACGCAGTTGGGACCCGCAGGCGACTGGTTGTTGCACACGGGCGTGGCCGTGGGTGCGGCGCCGGCGGGGGCGCCTACCGAGATGGCCGTGTAGCTGAGCAGGAGGCCCAAGACGAGGGAAAGTGCACCGATCCGTCGGATCGTCGGTGTCGCGGGTGCAGACATGGGAGAACCCTTCGAGTGCGATGAGAGTGATCAGCTCAGCTCGGCTGTCCGGCTGAAGCGAGAGTTCGTCAAGAGGAGGCGTGCTCTCTGGCGTACTTCCAAAGTGTTCGGCGCCTCGGCTCCGAACGGATGTTCCGGCGCCCAGGAAGTACCATTGACGAGAGTCGCAACGCCCTCAGGAGGCCTGCCGTGAAGAAGATGCTGACCGTCGACGACCTCGCCCGGGACGGACGCTTCCACCGCATCCGCATCGAGGACAGCGTCTTCGATCCCCGAAACGGCAACGTCGACAAGTCTCGCAACACCTTCGCCCAGCGGGATCCCGACTCGCCCGACGCCGCTCGCCAGCTCATGCACGGCATCTTCGTGGGCGAGATCCAGGCCCTCGAGGGCGCGGGCCGCACCTGCTTCGACTTCGAGACGGGCGTGGGCGAGGAGCAGGTCCCCTTCGCCATGAAGCTCGACATGGCCCGTCAGTGCTGGGACGAGGCCCGCCACGTCGAGATCAGCATCAAGCTCACCGAGCACATGGGCACCGAGATCGGCGAGTACGCCGAGCAGACGATGCTCTTTGAAGCGGCTTGCAATGCCGATCCGGTTCTGCGCCTGACCGGCGTGAACCGGGCGCTCGAGGGCCTGGCCATCGACGTGTTCAACACGATGCGCGAGTTCGGCAAGGTGTCCGGCGACCCCGTGCTCGAGTTCTGCGAGGACTGGATGCTCGCCGACGAGGTCACCCACGTGAAGATGGGGTCCGACTGGCTGCGGCGCATCACCGAGAAGGACCCCGAGCGTCGCGCCAACGCCCTCGAGTTCCAACGCGTCGTCGACAAGCTCTTCTCCCTCGGCGGCTTCCGGGGTGAGGAGGACGACAGCCCCATCCGGCTCGCCCGCCGCT
>JBKJLU010000091.1:0-3464 GCA_046596815.1 Acidimicrobiales bacterium
CGTCGCCCGCCAGACCGAGACCGGGAGGCGGTGCGTCGCCTCGACGTGCCACGGGACGGGCTGCACGATCATCCCGGCGTTGCGATAGCTGAAGATCGTGCCGTTGAAGAGCAGCACGATCGGCACCTCGCCGTCGCCGAGCGAGTGCAGGTACTTGGCCGCGGCGACCTCGAAGTCGTACGTGCACGCCACCGGGAGATCGATCTCCACGGAGCCCGTGAACTCCGCAACGGTGGTCGACACGTGGGTCCACAGGAACGGGCGCAGCGACTCGCCCCACTGCGGCGACTCGCCGAAGAGCTCGAGCAGGCGGGACCGCTCCTCGTCCGAATAGCGGCGCAGCTGCGGCTCGATGCGGACCTGTGCCCGGAGCACCATCGCGTGGACTGGCTCAGCCTCGTCAGTCTCGATCCGCAGCCGAAGCAACAGGGTCGGCACCGCGGCGTAGGGATCGGGGGCGCTCGACAGCACGGAGATGGCGAGCTCGGTCACGCGGACCGCTCCCGGATGCGGAAGAAGAACGCGTCCATCGCCTCTCGGGCCTCGGTGCCGCCGCCGAAGCCCTTCCACAGCCGGCGGAGCTCGCCGACGAGCTCGTAGCACGCGTCGATGGGCACGAGGTACGCCTCTTGGTGCGTGGCGTCGATTCGCACGAGCAGCGCCTCGACGTCGGGTTCGAGCGTCCGCAGCAGCTCGTTGTCGGCCTCGAGCCTGTCCCAGGCATCGAGCGGCAGCAACGACTCGGTCGCGCCGGCGGGGCTCGGGTAGAAGGCGACGACCGACCCGCGGCCCGAGTGCCGGAAGAAAAAGGCGACGCTCACCGGGATCTGCAGCGCATCCCATGCGCCCGGCTCGATCGACAGCTCGCCGAGGGATACGTGCCGGTCCGGTACGGAACGGTACCTCCCGCCGGCCGCGCCGTCGCTCGTGAAGAGGAGCCAGCACCCGCGACACGTGCACAGGAGGTTGCGGCTGTCGGTGTTGACGACGTGGTCGTGAGCGTCGGCCACGGGTTCGCCGCACAGGTCGCAGCGCTCCCCCGGCCGAGGACGGACCGGCGTCTGCCGGATGCGGTGCAGGATGGCCAGCGGGTCGCTCACCGCAACCCGGCGATGGCGATGCGCACTTCGCCGCCCGTCTCGATCAGCGGGAACGGATCGAGATGGGTGCGGTTGCCGTCGAGGCTGCGCCCGGCGCGCGGGATGTCGTACGACGCGCGACAGATCGCGCAGCGCAGCACCGGTCCTTCGACCTCGGCACCGTCGAGCGGGCTCGCACAGCCCGGGCACACGCTGCGGTAGGCATACAGCTGGGCACCGACGCGACAGACGATGATCTTCGTTCCTTCGATCTCGAGGGCGCCGATGCGGCCGGGGGCGAGGGCGCGGAGGCCGTAGATCGGTGCCATCGCCGCCGGCGCCTCCGGCTTGCGGGTGAGGGAGACGGGCATCCCGACGCCCGTCTCCCTCGCGTCGGGATCAGCGGAAGCAGCACCCTCGACAGCGATGCGGGTGATCTCGGGGGCCGCCTCCTCGATCGCCCGCTGCACCGCCAGCTCGAGGGTGACCGACGACGAGTCGCAGCCGTCGCAGCTCCCCGAAAGGCGCAGCGTGACGACGCCCTCGCGACCGTCGACCCCGAGCACCTCGACATCCCCACCGTGCGACGCCAGATACGGCCGCACCGACTCGACGGCTCCGCCGACGCGATCCTCCAGCGACAGCGGGTGGAGGTCGTGGAGCACGAGCAGCGAGGCCACGAGGTCGTCGTCGGCCATTCGGCGCCGGAGCGCGAGATCGTCGGATGCCAGTTCGAGCACGCGCGCAAGTCCCCCGCCGTAGAGGTCGGTGACGATGCCGACGACGTCCTGCACCTGTTGCCATTCACGCCGGTCGAGGGCGCGCTCCAGCAGACCGAGGAGCTCCTCGAGGCGATCACCGGCGGCTCGGAGGTCGGGTGCCTCCATTCAGCCCTCGATGCTCGGGAGCATCGTCGGCGAGTGCTCCTTGCGGAGCACCTTGCCGTCGCCGAGGTACATGTGCACCCCGCAGGGCAAGCAGGGGTCGAAGCTGCGGACGGCCCGCATGATGTCGATGCCCTTGAAGTTGTCGATCGAGTTCTCCTCAAAGATCGGCGTGTTGATCACCGCGTCCTCGTACGGCCCCGGGGTCCCATAGCTGTCGGTCGGGCTCGCGTTCCACGGCGTCGGTGGATACGGGTGGTAGTTGGCGATCTTGCCGCCCTTGATCACCATGTGGTGTGAGAGCACGCCGCGAACGGCCTCGGTGAAACCGCAGCCGATGGCCTCGTCGGGCACCTCGAACTCGGTCCACGTCTTGGTGTGGCCCGCCCGGATCTCCCGAAGCGACTCCTGTGCGAAGTGCAGCGCGGCCGCCGCCGCGTAGGCCTGGAAGTAGGTGCGGGCCCGGTTGCGCTCGATCGTGTTCGACCACTGGGGGATCTTCCACTCGAAGGTGACCTCGGGCTTGAGTGCCGTCTTTGGCAGGTGGATCTGGACGCTGTGGCCCGTGGCCTTGAGGTTGTCGGTGTTGACGAGCCCCGACAGCGCGGTCGACCACAGCCGGGCCAGCGGGCCACCACCGGTGTCGAGGGCCAGATGCTCGGTGCCGTCGAACCAACGGGGCGACATCACCCAGCTGTACTTGTCGGAGAAGTCGCGCTTCTGGGGCCGCGGGTTCGTGTGCTGGTTCCAGGGGTGGCGCCGGTCGATCGGGTTGCCCAGCGGATCGTGGGTCACGAAGATCTCCTGGTCCTCCCAGTCGTCGTAGAACGACGAGCCGAGCAGGATCCGGATGCCGACGTTGATGTCGACGAGCGAGTTGGTCACGAGCTTGCCGTCGACGATCACGCCCGGCGTCACGAACATGGCCCGACCCCACTCGGCCATGTCCTTGTACTCGAAGTTGCAGACGTCGGGATCCTGGAACGCGCCCCAGCAACCGAGCAGGATGCGACGACGGCCGTTCTCCTCGTAGCCCGGGAGCGCCTGATAGAAGAAGTCGAACAGGTCGTCGTGCATTGGGACGACCTTCTTCATGAACTCGACGTAGCGCATCAGCCGCGTGATGTAGTCCGTGAAGATCTGGATGGTCGCCGTCGTACCGACGCCGCCCGGATAGAGGGTCGACGGGTGGACGTGGCGCCCCTCCATGAGGCAGAACATCTCCCTCGTGTAGCGAGAGACCTGGAGCGCCTCGCGGTAGAACTCTCCCGAGAACGGGTTGAGCGACCGCATGATGTCGCCGATCGTGCGGTAGCCGTGGGCCTCGAAGTGCGGCGACTCGGTGCGATTCGCTTGCTCGAGCACGCCGGGGTTGGTCTCAGCGACCATCTTCTCGCAGTAGTCGACCCCCACCAGGTTCTCCTGGAAGATGTTGTGGTCGAACATGTACTCGGCCGCCTCGCCGAGGTTGACGATCCACTCCCCCAGGTTCGGCGGGCGC
>JBKJLU010000223.1:0-4460 GCA_046596815.1 Acidimicrobiales bacterium
GCCATCTCCGCGATGGTCGTCATCGCTCTCAGGCGCGTGTACTTCAGCGACTTCCAACAGGTGCCGTTAGATCCTGAACGCGCTCAGGACGTCGTCAAGACGGGTGGCTCGTTGAGCCTCTTCCTCCTCCTGCGGGGCTTTTCGTCTGGCGCCGTGGCCTTGACCGGCGTCGAAGCCATCTCCAACGGCGTCCCGGCCTTTCGCAAGCCAGAGTCGCGTAATGCGGCGGCGACCCTCACGTGGATGGCGGTCGTTCTGGGATCGCTCTTCCTTGGTCTCTCGATCCTTGCAAGTCGCCTGCATCCGTTCCCGACGCACACCGAGACCGTGAACTCGCAGATGGCGCGAGTTCTCTTCGGCGACTCCCCCTTCTACTGGGTCATCCAGCTCTCGACGTGCGCCATCCTGATCCTGGCGGCGAACACGGCTTACGCCGACTTCCCCCGTCTGTCTTCGATCATCGCCAAGGACGGGTACCTGCCACGCCAGTTCGGCAATCGCGGCGACCGGCTCGTGTTCTCCAACGGGATCGTGTTCCTGGCCGTCGCCGCCAGCATCCTCATTGTCATCTTCGGTGGCATCGTCACCGCCCTGATCCCGCTGTACGCCATCGGTGTCTTCACCAGCTTCACGCTCAGTCAGAGTGGCATGGTCCGTCACCACCTCCGGCTCAAGGAGCCCGCCTGGCGTCGCGGCGTCGCCATCAATGGCGTCGGTGCAGTCGCCACCTTCGTCGTCGCGATGATCGTGGCGATCACGAAGTTCACCAAAGGCGCCTGGGTGCCGATCGTCGTCGTGCCCCTCGTCATCGTCCTGTTCAAGACGATCAGCCGCCACTACCGCAAGGTCGGCGAAGGAATTCACATCGAACCCGAAGACCTGCCGCCCATGCCCGCGCAGCACACCTTCGTCGTCCTCGTCGGCCGGGTCCATCGAGGAGTGGCTGAAGCGCTGCAGTACGCCCGGTCGCTCCACCCCGACCACGTCGTCGCTCTCCACATCGCGGATGAGGGGGTCGACCACGCCGAGGTCGAGCGCGACTGGGCGAGATTCCACTTCGACATCCCGCTGGAGATCGTCGACTCTCCCTACCGCGAGCTCACCTCCCCGGTGAACCGCTACCTCGACCGCCTCGAGGCCCGGTGGTCCAGTGACCGTCTCACCGTTGTCATCCCCGAGTTCGTGGTCGGCGTGAAAAGTCTGACGAACCTCCTGCACGGCCAGAACGGGCTTGCGCTCAAGCTCTCGTTGCTCGGCCGCCCCAACACCGCCGTCCTGTCCGTACCGTTCCAGGTCGGCGTACCGACGGCCAACGGTGGCAGTCGCGGAGTCGACGTCGAGCTCCCGAAGCGACTCGGTCGCTCGGCTCCATCGCATGAACTCGACCGCGCCCGCCGCGCCAGCCGCGTCGCCGCCCTGGCGCCCCAACAATCGCGGGTCGCCACGATCGCCGCTCGGACCCGGGTCAAGGTGACGGGGGAGGTCACGTCGGCGCGCGTCGTGCCGCGCGCATCGAGCCCCTGGCTCGAGCTCACGGTCGACGACGGATCCGGGTATTTCGTCGCCATGTACACCGGACGGCTGTCGATCCCTGGAATGCGCCCTGGTCGCGTCGCCGAGTTCGAAGGTGTCCTTTGGGAGGAGCGGGGCCGAAGGGTGATGCTCAACCCCGCCTACACCCTGCTCGTCGACGCATCGAAAGGACTGTGATGCCGCAAGCCGAGTGCGCCTCTCTGACCATCGTGGTGCTGGGTTGTGGCCGGGTCGGCGCCCAGATCGCCACCGACGCCGCGAGCGACGGTCATGCCGTCTCGGTCGTCGACCGGGACCAGGCTTCGTTTGCCCGGCTGCCCGCCGGGTTCGCTGGACGAACGTGCGTCGGCGACGGCATCGACAGGACGGCCCTCGAAGCGGCCGGCGTCGCCGGCTGCGACGCCCTTGCCGCCGTCATGTACGGCGACAACTCGAACATCGTCGCCGCTCGGATCGCCAAAGAGACCTACGCCGTCCCGTCGGTGGTGGCCCGGATCAAGGACCCCGGTCGGGCCGAGGTCTACCAGCGCCTCGGAATTCCGACCGTTGCACCGGTGACCTGGGCAACCAACCAGGTGTTGCGGCGGCTCTATGCGGACGGGGCGGCGGTCGACTGGACCCACCCGTCGGGCGCGACGCAACTGATCGAGCACGAACTGCCTTTGCAATGGGCCGGTCACCTGCTTGATCCACTCATGGCCCCAGCAGACGGCTATCGGCTGATCATGCTCACCCGCGGAGGCCGGCCCAGGTTCGCCTCGCCCGGACTGAGCGGCCAAGAGGGCGACCTCTTGCACGCTCTCATCAACGTCGACGCCGGCGATGCCTTTGCCGAAGCGCTCCATGGAGGTCCACGTTCATGAACGTCACCATTGCCGGCGCGGGCGCCGTCGGCTTGTTCGTCGCCGCCGATCTTCAAGCTGCAGATCACGACGTCCTCGTGATCGAGAAGAACCCGGACCTCGTCAGCCGGCTGAGCCCGACGACATCGTTCCCGCTCTTCCTCGGAGACGCCTGCGAGGTGTCGACCCTCAGCGACGCCGGCATGGCCAAGGCGGACGTGGTCGTCGCCGCCACGGGCGAGGACCAGGTCAACCTCGTGATCGCGCTGCTGGCGAAACAGGAGTTCGGCGTCCCCCGCGTGGTCGCTCGAGTGAACGACCCGCACAACAAGTGGCTGTTCAACGAGTCGTGGGGGGTCGATGTCGCAGTCTCGACGCCACACCTCCTGACAGCCCTCATCGAGGAGGCTGTATCCGTCGGGTCCCTCGTGCGGCTTCTGGAGTTCGAGGGAGGCGGGGCACAGCTCATCGAAGTCACCCTCGCCCCGGACTCACCGGCGCGAGATCGAACCATCCTCGACCTCGGCGTTCCCCGGAGCGCCACAATCGTCGCGATCATCAGGTCGGGCCATGTGGTCGTCCCTCGGGGCGACACTGTGCTGCAGGCGGGCGACGAGGTGCTCACGCTCACCTCTCCCGATGCCGAGCCGGCGGTACGGACGATGCTGATCGCGACGGCGGCAACATGACAAGGTGAACTCGTGACGATCACGACTGGCATCCTCCTCTTCGACGGCGCCGAGGAGCTCGATTTCGTCGGGCCTTGGGAGGTACTGACCATGGCCGGGCGTGGCCAGGACGATCGCGTCGTCACCATCGCCGAGTCGCTCGATCCGGTGCGGTCGGCCAACGGGCTCCGGGTCCTAGCCGACCACACGTTCGTCGACGCACCACCCCTCGATGTGATCCTCGTACCCGGCGGCATCGGCACTCGGCGTGAGGCCGACAACGCCGCATTGACCGGATGGGTCGCCGGGGTCGCGAAGACCGCGACCTGGGTCACCAGCGTCTGCACCGGCTCGTTCGTCCTGCAGGCGGCCGGGCTCACCGCCAACAAGTTGATCACCACCCATTGGGCGGCCATCGACGAGTTGCAAGAACGGGCCCCGGATCAGGAGATCGACACCGAGGCCCGATGGGTCGTCGACGGTAACCTCGTCACTGCAGCCGGCGTCTCGGCCGGCATCGACATGGCGCTGTGGCTGGTCGGTCAGCTCTACGACATCGACCATGCTCGCTTCGTCCAGCGGGCCATCCAGTACGACCCCGCTCCTCCCTACCAGAACTGAGCATCGGCCCGACCGGAGCTACAAGAGCTTCTGCATCAACGCCACGTCGAGCCACTTGCCGAACTTGCGTCCGACCTCCCGCTCGATGCCGACGAGGGCGAACCCGCAACGGGTGTGCAGGGCGATCGACGCCGCGTGCCCCCCGACGATGCGAGCCATCACCGCGTGGAAGCCGTGCACCTCGGCCAGGCGGAGCAGCTCCGTCAACAGCAGCCGGCCGACGCCCTCGCCCCGGTGGTGCTGATGGACGTAGATCGAGTCCTCGACCGACGTCGAATAGGCGGGCCGGTCCCGATAGGGAGACAACGAGCCGAACCCGGCCACGTCGCCGCCGTCGGTGATCGCGACCACGGCGGGGTGGGCGCCCGCCCTGATCCGGAGCCACTCCTGTTGGTCGGCCAGCGACCGGGGGACGAGGTCGAACGTGACGGTCGATCCGGTGACCTCGAGGTTGTAGATCTCTCGGATGGCCTCGGCGTCGTCGAGGTTTGCCAGCCGAACTTCCATGCCGGGCGAACCTACCGCGACGCACCCGGCGACTCCCGCCTTGGGGGAGTCGTCTCGTCTGCAGGTAAGCTGTCCCGGCTGTACCCGCCCTCTTAGCTCAGTCGGTAGAGCATCTCCATGGTAAGGAGAAGGTCGACAGTTCGATTCTGTCAGAGGGCTCGCTCCACCCGAAGCGGCGTAGCTCAGATGGTTAGAGCACACGGCTCATAATCGTGGTGTCGTGGGTTCGATTCCCACCGCCGCTACCAGTGCAGCACATCCACCCCACCACAGCACAAGAGGATCCTCC
>JBKJLU010000254.1:0-4324 GCA_046596815.1 Acidimicrobiales bacterium
ACGGATCGTCGTCGTCGTCAACAAGGCCCGTGACGGCGATGCCGAACTGGTCGCTGATCGCACCGGCCTCGAGGTCATCGGGGCGGTGCCGGCCCGAGAGGAGTTCCGTGACGCCGACCGCGTTGGCGACGCCCCCCTCGATCACTTCGGCGACGTGGCCGAAGATCCGGGACTGGAAGCAGTACGTTCGGTGCTCGACGCACTCTTGGGGAAGGTCGTGGTCCAGTGAAGATCGCCGTGGTCGGCAAGGGCGGTTCCGGGAAGACAACGACGGCTGCAGTCGTGGCCAGGGCGATGGCGCGTTCCGGTCGTTCGGTGGTGGCGCTCGACTGCGACACCAACCCCAATCTCGGTCTCTCTCTCGGTCTCGGTGACGCCGGCACCGACGCACTGGTGACTGTGCGCGACGCCCTCGACGAAGGCGCCGAGGAGCATGCAGCCTCCTGGGCGGAGATCATCGACCGCTTCGGCGTCGATGCCCCCGACGGCGTGCGACTCGCCGTCGTCACCCGGATCGAGGATCCCGAACCCGACTGCCCCTGATGCGGTGTCTCTGCCGAGCAGTTGCTCGGCCTCGCTGAAGAGGGGGAAGGGGTCATCGTGGCCGACTTCGAGGCAGGCATCGGCACCCTGACGCGCCTGCGCAAGCCGGTCGACGCCATCCTCGTGGTCGTCGAGCCGACGAAGAAGTCGCTCGAGGTCGGATCACGCGGTGCCGCGTTGGCCCGCGCCGACAAGCTCGGCCCGGTGCTGGTGATCGCCAACCGCATCCGCGATGACGCCGATCGCTCGGCCGTGCGGGCCGCCTTCCCCGACGACGAGACGGTCTTCATCGACGACGACCCTGCTGTCGAGGAAGCCGACCGCCAGGGACGCTCGCCCGTCGACACCGCCGCCGGCGGTTCTGCAGTCATCGCGCTGGAAGCTGTAGCCGCGCTATTGGCAACTCGCACCTAATGGTGCAGACTGACAACAGCAAAGGGGGATGCGCATGGTGTTGTGGTGGATGATGAACGTGGTCGCACTCGTGGTCGTCGTGCCGGTGGTGATCCTCTTCGCCAACCGGATCATCCGGGGCGGTCTCGAGATCACGCGGTACGCCGATGACATCCTGCATCACGGGGTGCTCCTGTCGAAGGCCCTCGAACCGGTGCCGGCGCTGCTCGACACCCGCAGCCTCGTCCAGACGGCCACGGGACACGCCGTGCGCTACGTCACGGCGCTGAAGAAGATCGTCTGATGAGCGCCGCCGCCATCGTCAGCCTGGTCATCATCTTCTTGGTCGTCGCCGCCTTGGCCTACTACCTCATCCGCGTCGTCCTCATCCTGAATCACGCCATCGACACCCTCGGCAAGGTCACCTTCGGCGTGCGGGCCATCGCCTTTCGCACCGAGCCCCTGGGCGAAGTGCTCGGCGACGTGAACACCAACCTGTCGGCGGTCGCCGGCGCCCTCGAAGGGCTCGTGGCCGACGCCACCCGTCCCGCCGCCAACGTTTCTTAGAAAGGCCCGTCATGACACTCGAGTTCCGTTGCGAGGACGTGGGCGTGGCCTGCAAGTCGGTGGCCAAGGCCGAGACCAAGGACGAGTTGGTTGCTGCCGTGGCCAAGCACGCCCTCGAGGCGCACGGCGTCGAGCTCAACGAGACCCTCGTCGACTTCGCCGTCACCAAGGTGCGCGCCTCGAGCTGAGGTCAGGGCTCGTCGAGATCCTCGACGCGCGCCACCAGGTCGATCGGTAGCGACTCCCGCATGCCGGTGCTCGAGGCGATGGCCAGACGACCTTCGGCGTCGATGGCTACCGCCTGCCCACGGGCCTCGCCGCGAGGCAGGAGCACGGCCCGAACCCGCCGCCCGACGGTTGCGCTTCCAGCGGTGTAGCCCGCAGCGGCACCCTCCGGATCGGTGACCGCCTCCTCTGATGCGGCGACGAGCACCGGACCGAACGACGTCGCCAACAACACGCGATCGGCGGTGTCGAGGCCGGCCACGGGGAGGTCGATGCGCACGGCGACCACGGCCGCCCGCACCATGCCGGGCCCCAGCACGATGTCGAGCTTCACGCCGGCCACGGCCTCGCCGTCGGGGCCGATGACCCGATCCGGCCACCACGTCTCGGCGGCCACCCCCCCGGAGCCAGCGACGAAGGAGGCGACGGTGTCCACGGTCATCGCCCAGAGGACGTCGACCCGGTCGAGGGGCAACAGGGGGCGCAGCACCACGGCGAGTGACAGGCTCTCCCGCGGCTCTACCGGCCAGAGCACCCCCCGCCAACCAAGGGGGCTGACCTCGTGATCGAGCAGCACGGTCGCGCCTTCGGGCGCCGATTCCTGTCGCGCCCAGGCCAGCGCCAGCGCGGTGGTCGACACCCCGACCGGCAGATGCCGAACCGGTGCGCTCATCCGGGGCGGACGGCGCTCAGGCGCTCGACGAACCAGCGGGTGGCGACGGCCCGGAGCTCGAGGACGGCGACGGGCAGCGGCGCTCCAAGACCGGCGGGCACCGGCGTCAACGCCCGAACGATGCCGTCACCGGCGTCCTCGTAGACGAGGTGGTCGACGTCGCTGCCGGCGAGTTCGGCCCGCAAGCCGTTGACCAGGTCGGCGAGGTAGGCGTCGCGTTCGGCGACGGGTGCCGTGCCCGACCGCAGCCGGTCAGCCGCCTCGCTGGCCATGCCGCGGGCGGTGGCTGTGGCCAGCACGGTGTCTCGCCCCGTCGTGCTCAGCAGGTCCCAGACGAGGAGATGCTCACCCCAGACCACGGCGTCGACGAACCGCTTGGCCGTTGCCGCCGGTCCGGGCGGACCGTGGCCGTTGGTGCTCACGGGCGTTCGTAGCCGAGGGAGGTCAGTCGGTCGCGGACAAGCACACGTTGGGGCCCACCGAGGGCATCACCGACGGCGTGTTCGAGCCGCCCGTTGGCCCGTTCGAGGAGGTCGCCGTCGAGGGTCGCGTGGGCCGCCATCCACGCTTCGAGGGCGAGCTCGAGGGCGCCACCGGGAATCTCCATCAACGAGGTCAGCACCGTGCCGATGACCGACGCCGCCGCGTGGTCGGGCGCGTCGTCGTCCCCCGTGTCGCAGCGAGCCACGGCAAGGGCCAGTTCCGAGATCCGGGTGCGGGCGGTGGCGTCAGGCTGTTCGAGGAGTCGGTGCAGACGAGCGGCGACCAGCGCCTGGCGCTCAGCGGGTGACATCTCGACGGCGAGGCGCACGAAGTGGTCGGCCCGTGCCAACCCCGGGGCGCCGGCGGCGAGATCGGCCTCGACCTTCGAGAGGCTGGCGTACGCCTGTTGCCACTGCGGTCGCTGCGTGCGGGGGTCGAAGCCCAACAACGCGTCCTCGAAACGCACCAACGCGCGGTGGGCGTCACCTGCGGCCAACCACGCCAGGCCGAGGTCATAGGACGTGACCGCATGATGGAACGGGAACGTGCGCCGCGCCAGCACGTCCAACGCGCCGGTGAAGAAGTCGATCGCCGATCGGCACCAGGCGTCGCGCTCGGACGGCGAACGCTCGGCCAACGCCAGCGCGGCGACACCTGCGCTGTGCTGGGCCAGGCCGACGTGCAGTGGCGCCTCCTCGGCGGACACGGCGTCGAGGGCGGCGGCGTAGTCGCGCAACGCCGCCTGCAGATCTTCGACCCGGCCCGTGGACGCGCGGGCGAGACCCCGGTTGTGAAGGGTCGCCGCCCGGCCCCTCCGGCCATCCTCGGAGGCGGCATCGAAGCGATCGAGGGCGGCGTCGAAGGCCTCGATCGTGCCGGCGACGTCACGCCCGTCGAGACGGGCCAGACCGAGGTCGTTGTGGGCGGCGCCGGCCTCGTTTCCTCCATGCCGAGCGTCGAGGAGACGCGCCGCCCGACCGAACAAATCGACCGCCGCCGCCGGTGCACCGAGCCCCCGGCGGGCGGCGCCGGCCGCCAGCAACACCCGCGCGTGCTCGACCGGTGAGTGGGCGGGATCGAGGATGTCGGCGGCCACGTCGTAACAGGCGAGGGCCCGACGCAGATGCTCGCCCGCCTCCCCGCTCGGCGTCTCCGAATACGCCAGCCCCAACCGGTACACGAGCACGGCGTGCTCGTGGGGACGCGCCGCGCGCGGCGTCGCCGCCAACTGTCGCTCGAGGGAGGCGATGGCGTCGACGCGAAGATCGGTCACGACGGGACCAGCACTCGCAACTGGGCCAACACTTCGTCGATGGCCACGGCCACGGCAGCGGCGACGGGCGGCGACAATTCGGTGCCCACGAGATCGGGGTCGGTGGGCTGGCAACCCACGAGCAGTACCGTCGCCGGCAGCACCTGCAGCGCTCGCGCCAGCATGAG
>JBKJLU010000302.1:0-4926 GCA_046596815.1 Acidimicrobiales bacterium
GAAGCTGCGTCCGTTCTTGAGGGCGGTGACGATGTCGGCTTTGGCCAGGCGGGGAGCGAACACGACGGTGGTCGGCGTGCCGATGAAGAAGCCGTTGGTGTTGACCACGCCGTGGAGGTCGCTGCCACCGTTGGCCCACACCCGGTAGCCGCGACGGAGGTAGTCGTCCCATACGCGAACAGCGGCTTCGTCGTCGGGCTGGAACGATCCGGTCCAGACCTCGAGTCCTTCCGGAAGCGCCTTCGGGTCGGCGTCGGCGTCGCCGAAGAACTCCCAGGCCAGGGTGGCGCCGAGGGGATGGGCGGCAGCGACGTAGGCCCCCATCTCGCGGGCGATGGACAGGAACTCGGTGATGCGGGCCCGGCCCGACGGCAAGGGCAGGTTGAGCGGCGTCTGGCGCCAGTCGAGCCATTCGCCGGGCTTGATGCCGCTGACCGTCGCGTGCCCGTGGAACCAATTCGTCATCTCCTCGCCCGCCAGCAACAACACGCCATCGCCGGCGGCCGCTCCCAGGTTGAGGTTCTGGCTGATGACGTTGTGGTCGGTCATCGCCGCGAAGTCGAGGCCGATGCGCCGGCACTCGGCCGCCCACCGGCTCGGGCTCAGCGCCGTTTTCGAGTTGAAGGCGTCGCTGCTCTCCGGGGTGTGGCAGTGCAGATCGCCCCGGTACCAGGCGGCCCCCTCCTTGACGACTCCGGGCTCCGCACCGAACGGTGGCGTCGGCAGGCTCGGGCCGAAGGTGAGGGTGATGTCGGCCGTCACCTGGGTCGGCCGGGTGGTGCGGAACACAGGGATCAGCACGGTCCAGCGCCCCGGGTCGATGGGGCCGGGAAGGAAGGATTGGGAAGCTTCGTGGGGAGCGACGAAGAACTCCTTGCGTTCCTCCCCGTAGATCCCTCGGAAGCCGGGCGCCTGATAGCCGGCTCCCCGCTGATCGAAGAGCCCGCAGCCGATGATGGCGTCCCCGCCAGCGGTGAGGATCTTGACGTCGATGCGATTGACCCCGGCGGGTACGTCGAAGGGGAGCTCGAGGTACTGCCCGATGTTGGTGGCCGTCCCCGTCACCATCACCTGTTGCACGGCGGCGCCGGCAGCCCGCGGAATCAACGGTCCCACGACGACGGCCACGGTCGAGCCGGCGGCCAGTCGGAGGAAGCTGCGACGGCTGAGCACTCTCACATGTTGCCCGAAGCCGCAGGTCAGGCCGGATGGTCGGAGAGGTGGCTGGCGCCTGCCAAGATCGGCGACCCGCATGGCTCGCACCGTCACCCTCCGGCCCTGGCAGAAAGCCGCTCTCGAGCGCCTCGCTGCCAGCGCCTCGTCCGATTTCCTCGCCGTCGCCACCCCCGGCGCCGGGAAGACCACGTTCGCGCTGACGGCCGCCCGCCAAGGCCTGGCTGACACCCCGGAAGGCACCACCCGCCGGCTGATCGTCGTCGTCCCGACGGCCCACCTGAAGGTGCAGTGGGCCAAGGCGGCCGCCGCCTTCGACCTCCATCTCGACCCGCAGTGGTCGGCCGCCGACGGCGCCCTGCCGGCCGACATGCACGGCGTGGTCACGACCTACCAACAGGTCGCCAGTTGCGCGCAACTGCTGCGGGGCCTCGCCGCCAACGCCTTCGTCATCTTCGACGAGCTCCACCATGCCGCCGACGATCGGGCTTGGGGTGACGCCGTGCGCACCGCCTTCGAACCCGCGGCCCGCCGCCTCGCCCTGTCGGGCACGCCGTTCCGCAGCGACACCCACTCCATCCCCTTCGTCCGCTACCGCATGGACGAGGCCGAAGCCGACTTCGAGTACGGCTACGGCGACGCGCTGTCCGACGGCGGCGTCGTGCGGCCCGTCTACTTCCCTCGCATCGACGGGATGATGGAATGGAGCGCGCCCGACGGCCAGGTGCACGCCCACTCCTTCGACGACGACCTCGACACGGCCAAGGCGAGCCAGAGGTTGCGCACGGCCTACTCCCTCGAAGGCGAGTGGATGCCCCACGTGCTGCGCCAGGCCCACGAGCAACTGTTGGCCATCCGCAAGGTGCAGCCCGATGCTGGCGGCCTCGTGATCGCCACCGATCAGGATCATGCAAAAGGCATCGTTCGCCTCTTCCGCGACCGCTTCAAGGTGAAGGCCGTGGTCGCGACCTCGGACGATCCCGATGCCTCCACCCACATCTCGCGCTTCGCGGCGAGCGCCGATCCCTGGATCGTGGCCGTGCGCATGGTGAGCGAGGGCGTCGACATCCCCCGCCTTCGCGTCGGGGTGTTCGCCACCACCACGACGACCGAGCTCTTCTTCCGCCAGGCCGTTGGCCGCCTGGTGCGGTGGACCCGAGGCACCAAGGGCCAGAAGTCGTTCCTCTTCATCCCTGACGAGGCCCGGCTGCGGGCGCGGGCCTTCGCCATCGCCGAGCAGCGCCGCCACTCCCTCCGCCACGAGGATCGGGTCGTGCGCGACCTGGCCGAGGGCGAGTTCGACGAGGTGGCCGATGGCGACCTGTTCTCGATGTTCGAGGCCATCTCGGCCGTACCCCTCGGCGACGGGAGCGAGCCCGATTGGGTGCTCGACGACGACGCCATGTTCGAACCGGTGAGCGACGACGCCGAACTCACCATCCCGTTGCCGCCGCTGCCTCAGGGCGGACGAGGGGTCGGTGCTGGCTCGGGCGCGAGTGCGGCTCCCGAGGGTCGCACCCTGCGCGAGCACAAGGAGTTCCTCCGCGAGGCCAACGCCAACAAGGGCCGACTCATCGCCCGCCACACCGGTCAGACCCACGCCGCCGTCAACGCTGAGCTCAACCGGGTGAGCGGCATTGTCAAGGTCAGTCAGGCCACCGTCGAGCAACTCGAGCGGCGGTTGGAGAAAGCCGACAGCTGGCTGAAGCAGGCGTCGGCCCGACGGGTCGCCGGCTAATCCGTCGGGACCGTCACGTGACCTTGAGCTCGCCGATCATCGGCGGGTGGATCAGGCAGGCGTAGGCGTAGGTGCCCGGCTTGGTGATGCGCATCGTGTACTCGAGGTAGGGGTAGGGATGGGCCCCGATGAGCCCCGACGACCAGAAGCCCTCGCCGTCGAACGTGCCGCCGTCGTGTTTCACCGCCTCGCGTGGTCCCTCGTCCTCGCCCTCAGGGGGACCTTCGTCCTCCACGGGCGCCTCGTAGGGCACGGCTCCGCCCGCCGCCGGCGCCATCTTCGGGTTGATGCGGACGGTGCCGTCTTCCAGGAACTCCATGATCGGGAAGTACTCGGGCACGTTGAAGCTGATCGAGTGCTCCGAACCCAGCATTTTCCACGTGATCGGTGCGCCGGCCTTGACGGTTCTCGTCCGGGGGACGAACTCGTTGATCGCCGTATGTTCTTCGCCGGGTAGTCCAGCGAACGGACCTTCGAGGGGCTCGTCGAATCCCGGCAACTTCGCGACCAGATCGTCGGTGGCGTCACGGAAAATCTTGCCCAACGACTTCGTCACCTGCGCGGTCTCCTTGCTGACCTCGCTGTTGATCTGCGACTGGGTCGGGATGTCGGCATCGGCGTCGACGATTTCGACCTCCGAGCGTTGCCCGGAGCCGTGGATGGCGCAGAAGAAGAGAAACGTCCCCGTTTCGGCGTCGTCGGCGATCTGCACGCGGAAGGTGTTGCTCCGCTCCCCCTCGTAGCGAATGACGCCACTGTTGTAGAAGCTCTGTCGACCCGTGAAGGCGGGCTGCTTCTGGTCGTCCTTGGCACACGCTTCGGTGGGATCCTCTGGAGGTCCACCTTCGTCGAGGAAGCACGGCTGGCTGACGTTCTGGACCAGATCATCGTCGTCGTCGTAGGCCGACGGCAGGCCGGTGAAGGCAATTTCAGATCCGACCTCGACGACCTTCACCAGTTCGGAGAACGGCTGCGTCGACGTGGGGTCGAGGGGCGGGAGTTCGACACCGCCGGCGATGAGTCCCTCGTACGCTCGCACGAACTGGTCGCGAGCCTCTTCATCCTTCGCCTCGTTGACGGCTCGTGCGAATTCACCGGCAGTGGCGTCGCCGGGGTCTTCGGGGTTGGGGAGACCAGCCCCGCTCGCGAAAAGTGCTTCGAAACGCTCGAAGAAGTCGATCCAACTCTCGGCACCCCGCAAGGACTCGTCGACGGTGGTGCCGCCGGTGACCGTGTGGGGCTCGCCCGTCCACGTCTGTTTGAACTCGAGGACGTCGCCTTGACGCACCTTGACCTTCGCTGGGTAGTTGAAGAAGGCGACGGATGCGAACTCGTCCGACGAGTAGTCGACGAAGACCCGTCTGGTCCCTGCGTCCTCGCCGCTCTCACCACCGCCGCAACTCGCAGCCACAAGCGACATCGTGGCTACGACCGCAAGAGCGACCTGCCGTTGAGTCATTCGCATCCGTCCCACCTTCCGATTGCGTCGTCACGGATCCTAGGACTCGGCTCTGGCAGAGTGCCCTCGTGAAAGCCCACCTGGTCGACGGCACGTACGAGCTCTTCCGTCATCACTTCGGCCAGCCCGAGGAGGCTCGTTCGCGCCCGGGTACCAACGGTGCCGCTCGCGGCGTGTTGGGCACGGTGGCCGCGCTGTTGGAAGAAGGGGCCACCCACGTCGGTGTGGCCACCGACAAGGTGATCGAGTCGTTCCGCAACCAACTCTGGCTCGGCTACAAGACGGGAGAGGGCATCGACCCGATCCTCCTCGCCCAGTTCCCGGTGCTCGACGAGGGCCTGGAGGCGATGGGCGTGATGCTGTGGGCGATGGTCGAACTCGAGGCCGACGATGCTCTGGCGTCCGCAGCGGCGGTGCTCGAGGACGACCCGGCGTTCACCCAGATCATCATCCTCACGCCCGACAAGGACCTCGGCCAGTGCGTGAAGGGAAAACGGGTCGTGCAGTACGACCGCCGCAAGCAGGCGATCGTCGACGAGCAAGGCGTGATCGACAA
>JBKJLU010000047.1:0-7646 GCA_046596815.1 Acidimicrobiales bacterium
TGCGCGACGGCATCCTCCGCCGCATCGCCACGGCCAAGGGCATCATCGTGCCGTCGTTGCTGGCCGACCAACGATCGGGCGACCAACCCCCCGATGCCCTCGACCTCAATCTCGAGGGCATGGAGGACGGCGTCGAGCTCGAGCTGTTGGAGGTCCGGTGATCGAACGCTTCCGACTCTCGAAGATCACCGACGGGGCGCCGGTGCTGCCGCTGGTGATCCTCTTCGGGTTGAACGCGGTCGACGAACTCGACCGCGCCGCCTTCAACATCTTGATCCCCGAGATCCGCGACCACTTCAATGTGGGCCTCGACGGCATCCTCACCCTGCTCGGTGTCGTGACGCTGCTGGCCTACGCCGGGCAGGTCTTCATCGGCTACTACGCCGACCGATCGAAGCGGGTGCGCATCGCCACCATCGGTGCCGCCGTGTGGGCGATGTTCACCCTCGGCACGGGGCTGGCGCCGGCCATCCTCTTCCTCGGCATCGCCCGCGTCGGTTCGGCGCTCGGCAAGGCGGTCATCGACCCGACCCACAACTCGCTGATCGCCGACTACTACCCGCCGGAGGTGCGGGTGAAGGCCTACGGCTTCCATCGAGCGGCCAACTCGGTCGGCCAGATCGTCGGGCCCCTGGCCGCCGGAGGCCTCGCCTACTTCTTCGGCTTCCGGGCGCCGTTCATCCTCTTCGCACTCCCCACCGCCGTGCTCGTGGTGTTCACGGCTCTGAAGCTGCGCGAGCCGGTGCGGGGTGCCCACGAACGCCGGGCCGCCGGCGGCGACGAGGAGGCGGCCAACCTCGAGGAGGCCCCGCCTTCCCTCGGCGAGGCTTGGCGCCTCACCCACAGCGTGCGCACGTTGAAGCGAATCTTCTACTCGCTGCCCTTCCTGGGCGTGGCCCTCGGCGGGCTGCCGGCGCTCTATTCGATCCAGTACAACGACGTCTTCGGGCTCAACGAGGTGCAGCGGGCGCTGGTGGCCACGGCCACCGAACCGTTCCAGCTGATCGGGCTGGCCATCGGCATCCCCATCGCCGCCCGCCTGGCCAAACGCGACCCTGGGCTCGTCATCAAGCTGGTGGCCGTGGCCGGCGCGTTGTGCGCCATCTTCGTCGCCGGGTTCGCGCTGGCGCCGAACGTGCAGGTGGCCATCGCCATGAACATCGCGTCGTCGTCGGTGCTGTCGATCCTGTTGCCCGGGCTCTACGCCGGCATTTCCCTCGCCATGCCCCCTCGCGTCCGGGCCACCGGGTTCTCCATCGGCGCCGTCTACCTCATTCCCTCCGGGCTCGTCATCGTCATCCTCGGGGCGCTGGCCGAGGATCGCGGCATCCGCGGGGTCATCTTCCTGTTGCTGCCCATCCTGTTGCTGGGGTTCTTCATCCTCGCTTCGGCCGGTTCGTTCGTGGCCTTCGACATGAAGAAGGTGCAGACGGCGACGCTGGCCCAGTCGGAGGCGCTGAAGCTGCGCCGTTCGGGTGATCCCAAACTGCTGTTGGTACGCGACCTCGACGTCGCCTACGGCCAGACCCAGGTGCTCTTCGGGGTGAACTTCCACGTCGATGAGGGCGAGATCGTCGCCCTCCTCGGCACCAACGGTGCCGGCAAGTCGACCCTGCTCAACGCCGTGTCCGGTCTGGTCGAGCCCCGGGCCGGCGCCATCATCTACGACGGCAAGGACATCACCTTGTCGAACGCCAACACCACCGTCGCCGAAGGGGTCGTCTTCGTCCCTGGCGGCAAGGGCGTGTTCCCGACCCTGAGCGTGGAGGAGAACATCAACCTCGCGGGATGGCTGTTCCGCAAGGACCCGGAATACCTCGAGCGGGCCAAGGCGCAGGTGCTCGAGTACTTCCCCATCCTCGAGACGCGCTGGAACCAGAAGGCCGGCAACCTGTCGGGCGGCGAGCAACAGATGCTCACGCTCGGCCAGGCGTTCATCGCCCAACCGAAGCTGTTGATGATCGACGAACTGTCACTCGGACTGGCACCGGTGATCGTCGAACAGTTGCTCGAGATCGTGCGGGCCATCCACGCCAACGGGACGACCATCATCCTCGTCGAGCAGTCGGTCAACGTCGCCATGTCGCTCGCCGGACGGGCCGTGTTCATGGAGAAGGGCGAGGTCCGATTCGACGGTCCCACGGCCGAATTGCTCGAACAGCCCGACATCCTTCGCGCCGTGTTCCTCCAGGGCGCGCAGGTGGCCACCAACGGCAGCAGCCGCGGAAGCAACGGGAACGGTCGGGTGCCGGCGGCGGCGAGAAGACGAAACCCGTTGGTCACCGAATGTCGCGAGTGCGGATCCGAGCACGAGTGCGCGGCCGGCCACGGCGTCGTGCTGGCGACCGAAGAACTCAGCGTCGCCTTCGGCGGCATCCGGGCCGTCAACGGCGTCGACCTCTCGGTGCGCACCGGCAACATCCTCGGGCTCATCGGTCCGAACGGCGCCGGCAAGACGACCATCTTCGACCTCATCTCCGGCTACCTCACGCCCACGCGGGGACGGATCATCTACCGGGGCGACGACGTCACCGAGTTGTCGGCCGATGCTCGCGCCATCGCCGGTCTTGGTCGGTCGTTCCAGGACGCCCGACTCTTCCCGTCGATGACGGTGCGCGAGACGATCGCCGTCGCCCTCGAGCGCCACGTGCCGAGTCCCGGTGCCTTGGCGGCGGCCCTCGCGTCTCCTGCGACCCGATCCTCCGAGCGGGTGGTCGCCTCCGAGGTGGCCCGCCTCATCGAGCTCATGCACCTCGAAGCGTTCGCCGACAAGTTCGTGGGTGAGCTCTCGACCGGCAGCCGACGCGTCGTCGACCTCGCCTGTTCGATGGCCCACGATCCCACGGTGCTGTTGTTGGACGAGCCGTCATCGGGCATCGCCCAACGCGAGACCGAGGCCTTGGGTCCGCTGCTTCTCGACCTGCGGGACAAGACGGGCGCGGCGATCATCGTGATCGAACACGACATGCCGCTGATCACCTCGATCTCCGACGAGATGGTGGCCCTCGAACTCGGGGCCGTGATCGCCCAGGGCAAGCCCGACGAGGTGGTCAACCATCCCCGGGTCGTCGAGAGCTACCTCGGCGGTAGCGACGTCGTGATCAACCGCTCGGGAACCGTCAGCGTGGCTCCGGCGAAGAGCAACGGCGCCGACGGCGATCGAAGAGCGGCGCGTCGACAGCGGCGCACCGATCAGGCCCTGGAGACCCAACGATGAGGCGGCGTTCGACCGTTCTGCTCCTGGCCGTCGTCTGGGTGATGGCCGTCGCCGTGTCGGCCGGTTCTCCGGCTTCGGCGGAAGAGCCACCCGTCGAGGTCGGATGGTGGTCGAGCAACCCTGCGGCCACCTCCCCCGACCGGGGGCTGGCCGTGTCGGCCGGACCCAACGGCACGATCACGCTGGCGGCATTGCGCGCTCCAATCGACGGCGCCGCCCCCGAGTCGGCGACGCTCACGCTGACCGAGGAGGGAGGGGTGCAACAGGCGGGCGCCCAACTCAAGGTGTGCGCCACCCCGAACGCGTGGACGTCGGGTCCGAAGCAGTCGTTCGACAAGGCACCCAAGCCCGAATGCGATCGCGCCGGGGTCCCTCTGTCCCGCAAGGCCGACGGCACGTGGACGGCCGACGTGCGCAACGTGCTTTCGTCACCGTTGGCCGGCGACCCCTCCATGCCCTCCCTGATGATCGTGCCCGCCGGAAGTGGCGCCGTCCCCCTCGGGTTCGAGGTGCGGTTCAAGCCGCCTCGGCTCGAGGTCACGATCGTCCGTCCCGCAGCGTCATCGTCATCATCATCGACGTCGTCGTCCGATACCTTCGCCGACTTCGACTCTCCCGAGCCTTCGTCCGGGCCGGCCTCCGGCCCCTCGTCGTCGACGTTCGCAGGCACTCCCCGCCGATCCTCGTCGCCGACGATCGCCGGACCGCCCCTGGCCTCGTTCTCGCCGGCGCAGCTGTCGGGCACCATCGAAGACGCGCCGACGGCGCAGGACAGCGCGGCCACCGAGGTTCTCGCCGCGGCCCCCGAGCCCGTGGCCGTCGCCCCGGCCCAGGCCCAGGTGGCCTCGTCGACGGCGCCGGCGAACGGATCGCGCACCGTCCAGGCGCTCTTCTTCATCGTCGTCGCGACCACGGTCGGCGTGGGCGTCGGCTTCGGTCACGCCCGCTTCCGCCCGGAGGGCGCAACCTCCTAACGCTCGCTCAGAGGCGAGGGTCGTCGAGGAAGACGAGCCCGGGACCTCCAGGGGTCTCGCGCAGTGATCGGGCGATGGCCACGATGTCGTCGACGGGAAGCGTGCCGAAGACGCGGACGAACTTGCCGTCGTCGTTGGCCCAGCGCACTTCGGGCCCGTTCCAACTCAACAGCAGTTCGCCCTCGCCGAAGACCGGACCGAGGTCGACCGACCGGCCCTCCGGGCGGGGCAGGAACGCCCGTTCGAGATTGAGGGTGCTGCCGCGATCGACGATGAGCACATCGGTGCCGCCGCGCTCGTAGACGTCGGCGGTGCTGGCGATGGCCCGACGGCGTTCATTGGCATCCGTGAGCCCCGCCTGCGGCGGGACGATGGAGTATCGGCCGCGTAACACGAACCCGGATGGGGGCGCGTCGAGCACGAAGAACCGTCCCATGGGTTCGCTGGCCGCGTCGACCCGCAGCACCGAGCCCCCGCCTTGGCCGGCGGTGAGCGTCGGGGCGTCGGCAAGAGGTGGGAGGTCCGGCGCAACGGCATCGACGGAAACGGCGACGCGCTGACGAATCGGTCGGTCGTCGTCGACCTGCCATTCCTCGAGGACGAGGCCGCCGGCGCTGATGCAGACGTCGGTGTACTTCCCCGGCAGGGCGGCCGAGATGGTGCTCGACGACACGGGCGCCAGCGAGCGGAAGACCTGACACGGTTGGTCGGCCACGACCCGTTGCTCGCGGCGCTGCAGGAAGCCTTCGACGATGGCCCGTTCGATGACCAACGCCGGGCGCGGGTCGACGCTCGCCGGAGGCGGACTGACGACGGTCGCGCCACCTTTCGACGGCGTCGTGGCGAGACGGGCGAACGACGTCTGCGTCCGGTCGAGTGGGGTCATCCGGAGGCTGGCGTAGGGCCGCAGGACGGCGATGGTCTCGCGCGCCGGCGGGCGTCCCGGCTCGCGCACGTCGTAGGTCACGGTGTACCCGGCAGAGCCGTCGCCGATGGTGAGGACGGGCGCGTCGTCGGGACCCTTGACGGATCCGGCCCGCACGAGCTGGTTGCCGGCGCCAGGACCGCCATCGCGGCTCGGCGGGTCGTCGGACGCGCGCAACGACCGCACGACCGTCCAGACGCCACCGCCGATCATGGCGATGGCGAGAACGACCACCGGGAGCGCCACCCGTCGAGGTTCACGGCTGCGACTCAAGCTCGGACGACCACCGGCTGGAGGGGAATGCGGACGGTGAACGTGCTGCCGTGTCCCGGTCGGCTCTCGACGGTGACCGTTCCGCCGTGGACGGCGACGAAGTGCTTGGTCAACGAGAGCCCGATGCCGAATCCGCCGACCGTGCGGGTCGAGCCGCTGTTGACCTGATGGAAGCGGTCGAAGATGTGCGGAAGCTCCTCCGCGGCGATACCGATGCCGTGGTCGACGACGGTGAGCACGACGTCGGCGCCGTCCGAGGCCAGGGTGAGCTCGATCGGCGATTCGGGAGTCGAGAACTTGGCCGCGTTCGAGAGCAGGTTGACGACCACGCGCTCGAGCTTCACGGAGTCGACGCGGCCCGACAGTGGCTCGTCCGGAAGGCGCACGTCGATCGGCCGGCCCGTCTCAAGGGTGGCCACGTCAACCCACCGGGTCACGGCGGCGCCCCACTCGATGTCGACGACGCTGAGGCGGGTGGCGCCCCCGTCGGCCTGCGCTTGGTCGAGAAGGTTGCCGATCAGTTCGGTCAGTTGCCCGGCCCGGCGCGCGAGGGTTTCGTACATGTCTGTGCGGCGTGACTCGTCGATGCGATTCCACGAACGGTGCAACGTCGTCGCCACCAACTGGATGGCGGCGGCCGGGGTGCGCAGCTCGTGTGACACGTTGGCCAGGAACTCGTCCTTCTGCTGGTTCAGCTCGCGGAGGTGCTCGGCCAACTCCATCTCTCGTCGGTAGGCGGCGGCGCTGCCGAGGGCCAATCCGAGCTGATCGGACACGTGGGTGAGGCGGACTTCCTCGTGCTCGTCGAGGCGACGCTCCGACCGGTGCCCCATGATGAGCACCCCGACGAGATCGGCGCCGAAGGTCATCGGGAGCACCGCCAAGCTGACGATGCCGTCGCGCACCAACGGATGCTGGTCGCCCGCGATCGACCGCAGGTCGGGGTACTGCGAGATCGTCCGCGTGTCGATGCTCCGCTTGGCGATGCTCGACTCGACGAGTTGGTCCGGGCGATCGAGGTAGAACTTCGTGACGTCGGGAGACAGACCTCGCACTGCGGGTACGAGGAGGTGCCCCTCGCGTTGGAGCGCTACGGCTCCGACGTCCCAACCGGCGACCGAGAGCGCGGCTTCGACACCGATGTTGGCGAGGTCGCTGTCGAGGGGGTTGCCACTGGCGGCCTCGAGAACGGAATGGAGGGAGCGGTTGGCCCGGAGGGCCTCCCGGAGGAGGTCGGCGACGACGGCTCCGAAGTGGGCCACCAGGAGGCAGACAACGGCTCGCACGAGGTGGTTTCCGGTGGAGACGGGAATGAACGAGCCGACGATGACGAAGTCGACGACCGAGGCGGTGACGGCGATGCTGTAGCGCATCCAGCCCTGGAAGAACACCGCCCCGAAGATGGCGGGGATGACGTAGAACAAGAAGTAGGCGCTGTCGGAGTCGTTCGTGGCGGCGACGGCGAAGGCGATGATGATGCAGTAGGCGAAGAGCAGGCCGAAGACGACGTCTCGGGCGAGGCGTTCGACCAGGCCTCGCCACGACACGACGCCGGCCACGGCCACGGCGACGCCGGCCAAGCCGACCAGGAGGAGTCGCCGGTCGTTGGTCTCAGCCGCAAACGGGGCTGTGAGCACGACGGCGGCGGCTCCGAGGCAGGCGAATTGGGGGATCGTTCGCCGAATGCGGGCGTCGGTGTAGGGGTCCTCGAAGAGGTCCGTCGCGCTCACAGGCTGTGTATCGGCAGGCTGCCCGTAAGCCGTAGCCCGGACCTACGCTCGCCGCCGTGCCTTCCACTGTCGGTCGGGTGCTCGACCGGTTCTCCCCGGCTGCCAGCGCGTGGTTCCGGTCGTCGTTCGCGGCGCCGACGCCGGCCCAGAATCAGGGTTGGGAAGCGATCAGCCGGGGCGACCACACCCTGATCCTGGCACCAACCGGCTCGGGAAAGACGTTGGCCGCCTTCTTCTGGGCCCTCGACCGTCTGCATACCGAAGCCCCGCCGGCCGACCCCAAGGCGCGGTGCCGGGTGCTGTACGTCTCGCCCCTGAAGGCGCTCACCTACGACGTCGAGCGCAACCTGCGGGCGCCGCTCACGGGGATGGGCGCCTTCGACGTGCGGGTCGGCACCCGCACGGGCGACACCTCCGAGAAGGAGCGGCGCGACATCGCCCGCCACCCGCCCGACATCCTCGTCACCACGCCGGAGTCGCTTTACCTGATGCTCACCTCCCAGGCCCGGGAGGTGCTGGCGTCGGTC
>JBKJLU010000055.1:0-2536 GCA_046596815.1 Acidimicrobiales bacterium
GGGCGCTCGAACTGCTCTACGAGTCGTACGCCAAGGACATCGGATCGGACGAGGTCTTCGCCGGACTCGTCGTGTCGCCCGATCCGTTCGCCGAAGACCTGGTGCGCGGCGTCGAAGCGAAGAGCGAGGAGATCGACGCCCTGATCACCCGCTTCGCCAAGGGATGGACGCTCGACCGCATGCCCGTCCTCGATCGGGCCCTGCTTCGCCTCGCCACCTTCGAGCTGATCGGTCATCCCGACATCCCCATCGGGGTCGTGATCTCCGAGGCCGTCGAATTGGCCAAGCGCTACTCGACCGACGACTCCGGCCGCTTCGTCAACGGCGTGCTCTCGAGCGTGGCCGGCGCCGTTCGGCCGAGTTGAGCCTGCCTGGCGGCTGCTAACATTTCGGTCTGACCGTGAAGCCAGTCCTGTGAGGCTGGCACGGACAGGAGCGTGGTGAATTTGGCTGAACGCGAGCGGTACCTGACGCCCCCTCTCGGGGGCGTTTTCGTTCCCCGGGCCCAGGTCATGACGGCCGACGACCTGCGGCGGGCGGTCACCCGCATCGCCCATGAGATCGTGGAGAAGAACCACGGACTCGGCGACACCGTCCTCATCGGGCTCCAGACCGGCGGCGTACCCCTGGCCCAGCAGCTGGCCGAGGCCCTGAAGCTGATCGAGGGCACTGAGGTACCGGTAGGGAGCGTCGACGTCGCCTTCTACCGCGACGACATCGGCTTGCGTCCCGTGCTCCCCGAGGCCGTCACCGACATCACCTTCGACCTCACCGGCCAGACCGTCGTCCTCGTCGACGACGTGCTCTTCACCGGACGCACGATCCGGGCGGCCCTCAACGCACTCAACGACTACGGGCGGGCCAAGGCGGTGCAGCTCGCCGTCATGGTCGACCGAGGTCACCGCGAGCTCCCGATTCGCCCCGACTACGTGGGCAAGAACCTGCCGACCCGTCGCGACGAGATGGTCGACGTCAGCGACGAAGGCGTGATCCTGGGCGACATGGTGGTCGTCAAGTGACGGCCCACCTCCTCTCCATCAACGACCTCGGCGCCGACGGCATCGAGGAGGTGATGCGCATCACCGACAGCTTCGTGGAGATCAGCAACCGTGACATTCCGCGGGTCCCGACGTTGCGGGGCAAGACGGTCGTCAGCCTCTTCTACGAGGACAGCACCCGCACCCGCCTCAGCTTCGAGACCGCGGCCAAACGTCTCGGCGCCGACACCATGACGTTCAGCGTCGGCACCAGCAGTGTGAAGAAGGGCGAGTCGGTGCGCGACACCGTCGAGACCATCGAGGCCATGGGCATCGACGCCGTCGTGGTGCGCCACAAGTCGGCGGGCGTGCCGCACCAGGTGGCTGGGTGGGTCGATGCCAGCGTCATCAACGCCGGGGACGGGTGGCACGAGCACCCCACCCAGGCCTTGCTCGACTGCTACACGATCCGCGAACGACTCGAGAGTCTCGAAGGCCGCCACATCGCCATCGTCGGCGATATCAAGCACAGCCGGGTGGCCCGAAGCGACGTGCTGGCCTTCACCGCGCTCGGCGCGTCGGTGACGCTGGTCGCACCGCCCACGTTGCTCCCGCCGAGTCTCGAGGGTTGGCCCGTCGAGGTCAGCCACGACCTCGACGAGGTGCTGCCCAAAGTCGATGTCGTATACCTGCTGCGCATGCAGCAGGAGCGCATGACCGAAGCCCTCGTGCCGAGCCTCCGCGAGTACACCGCCTATTACGGACTGACGGCGCGCCGGGCCGCCCAACTCCCCGAGGGCGCGCTGGTCATGCATCCAGGACCGATGAACCGAGGCGTCGAGATCGCAGCCGAGGTCACGTCACTCCCGAACACCGTCATCACCCGCCAGGTCGCCAACGGCGTCGCTGTGCGGATGGCCGTCCTCTTCCTCCTCCTCGGCGCCGGAGCCAACCTTGCCCGCTGATCTCCTCATCGCCGGCGCCACGGTCGTCGATGCCACCGGCACCCGCCGAGCCGACGTGCTCGTCGCCGACGGACGCATCGTCGATGTCGGCACCGACCTCGACGCCACCGGGGTACTCGAGACGATCGACGCCGCTGGCTGCATCGTCGGACCCGGCCTTGTCGATCTCCACACCCACCTGCGCGAACCCGGTCGGGAAGAGGCGGAGACGGTCGAGACCGCCTCGCGCGCCGCCGCACTCGGGGGCTTCACCGCGGTCGTCGCCATGCCCAACACCGAGCCGACCATCGACTCCGCCGCCGTCGTCCGCCAGGTGCTCGCCCTCGGATCGACGTCGCTCGTCGACGTTCGGGTGGCCGGCGCCATCACCGTCGGACGCGCCGGGAAGCAGCTCGCGCCGATGGCCGAGATGGCCGAACTCGGTGTGCGTCTCTTCACCGACGACGGCAGTGGCGTGCAGGACACGAGGCTCATGCGCCGGGCCCTCGAATACAGCCGGGCTCTCGGCGTCACCCTCGCCCAGCATTGTGAGGACGACGGACTGGCGGCGGGCGGTCACCTCCACGAGGGCGAGTGGTCGAGTCGCCTCGGCAT
>JBKJLU010000336.1:0-8427 GCA_046596815.1 Acidimicrobiales bacterium
CTGTTGCGACGCATCCTCGGGCGCTGATCACGACTCGACCCGGCGCAGACGCAACACGGGCCGGGCGGCCAGCCAAACCAGGGCCAACAACAGGGCGAGCGGGACGAGATAACCGAGCGACACGATCACCGCGCCGAGTACGGCTTCGGCGCCATCGAGGGCTTGGCCGAAGGCCGCAACGATCGGAGAGCCGCCGTCCGCCCGCACGGCCGCGCCCGGCTCGGCCAACGACAGCGTGAGCGTGGAGTAGGCGACGGCGTCGTTCAGCCGGGCCAGCTGGGCGCTCAGTTGCTCGATCTGCTCGCGCACCCCACTCAGTTGCCGCTGCACCTCGATGGTCTCGCCGACGTTGGTCGTCTTGGTCATGAGCAGGCGCATCGCTTCCTCCTGACTCCGCAGGTTGCGAAGCCGGGCCTCGATGTCGGCGACCTGCCCGCCGACGTCGTCACCCTGCAGTTGCTGCGATCGCAGTTCCCCGAGTTCGATCAGGTCGCGACGGGCGGCGTCGAAGGCGCCCGCCGGCACCCGCACGACCAGATTCCCGGCCGCCTGACGTCCGTCGTCGCCCGAACCACGCGAACTCGACGACCCACGCGAACTCGAAGACGACGCCACGAAGCCGCCGTGCGCCGCCGCAATCGTGGCCACTCGGGAGAACGCCTTGTCGAACCCGCCCGCCTCGACCTCGACCTCGACGGCCGCCGTCTTCACGACCTTGGGCTGGGAGATTCCCGGAGGAAGGGGCGACGTCTGGGTCTGGGCGGCGCCCGAGGAGGCCGATGCGGGCGACGCGGCCGCCGAATCGAAGGCCTCTACGTTGGTGCCGCCCGAGGTCTTCAGGGCTTGTCCCTGGGCGTTGACCGCGGGCCCGGCAGTTTTCGCCGATGCGTCGCGAGCTTCGTCCCCTCGACCGGAACAGGCCCCGATCAACAACGCCACCGCCATCACTGCGGCTGCGCCTCCCGCCATCCGTCGCCGACCCGTTGCGTGCATGCGTGCTCCCCGTTCCTCGTCGTTGGGGATTGGACGACGGGCTGGGGGCTCAGGTTCCCGACAAGGTTCAGCGGTTGCGCGCACTCCCGTGGACGAGGTACCGGACCCGCTTGGCCACGTTCACCGCGTGATCGCCGAGGCGCTCGTAGTAGCGGGCGACGAGGGTCATCTCCGTGGCCACGGGCACGGTCAGCTGTCCGCTCACCAACTCGGCCGTCAGACTGACGTGGAGGTCATCGAGTTCGTCATCGGCGCTGTCGAGGCTGTCGGCGACATCGGCGTCGCGGTCGAGGTAGCTGCCTGCGGCCGTTCGCCACATCTCGACACCCACCCGTCCCATCTCCTCGATGAGGCCGCGCACCCGGGGAGGCAACTCGTTGGGCAGGCCCCGGGCCGCCGCCTTGGCGATGTGTTCGGCCAGGTCATGGCTGCGTTCGAGTTCGGGGACGATGCGCAACACCGTCAGGAGGAAGCGGAGGTCGCGAGCCATCGGCGCCTGCAACGCGAACTGGTGTTGCACGAGATCTTCGACGTCGAGGTACAGCGAGTCGATGAGCTTGTCCTTGGCCATCAACTCCCGGGCGGCCTCGCGATCACCCGACAGGAAGGCGTCGGTTGCCTTCGCCAGACCTTCGGCGACGAGGGCGAACAGCTGGATCACCTTCTCGTCGATCATCTGCAGGTCGCGGTGGAAGGCGAGTCGGAGTTCTTCGGGCATTGGCGGGTGTCCTGCTTCGGTTCGGAGCTTTTCGGGCCGGCGTCGCCGCCGGCCTGGGGATGTCCAGGCTAGGGGCGACCGAGGGCGCAGCCGTCCGACGCGCCCGTCGGGGTACCACGGCAGCGGCAGCGACCGGATCCGCAAGGTCGGCGAATCCTTCTGGAGCCGGGGCGGGGGAAGCTTCGATGGGATCGAGGTGCTCGAGCTCGTCGGCCCGTCGCACCTCGCTCTTCAGGAAGAGTCCGGTCATCGACAAGACGAACAGCAACAGTCCGAAGGACACGAAGCCCAGCGAGCGCCGCCGATCTCCCTCATCGCTGATGAGGCGCTGTCCGACGCCCTGGTTCGGTTCCGCGGCCCCGAGCTCCTGCGGCTCGGCGACGTCGGTCGCCAGGCCGTCGTCCGTCACCGGTGCGGGTAACGCTTGACGGGGAACGAACGGAAGCGTGGGGAGGAACCCGGGGTCTGGCGGCTCGATCCGGCGGGGTGGCGGTTGGCGTTGTGCGTTCAGGGTGGCCGCGAAGTTGGACAGGTCGACCGTGCTCGTGCCGGCGGATCCCGACCGAACGGTCGTGTCCGACCCACTGGTGGAGCTGGTGCCGGAGCTCGAGCTCGGACCCGACGTCGTCGAGGTCGCACCGCCGGATCCGGCGGAGGTGGTTGCGGTCGTGGCGCTCGGGGGCGGCGGAGGCGGAGCGGCGACCTCGACGGTCGCATCCGACGAGGGAGCCGACCGGACGCCCTCGGACTGGGTTGCGCCGCTGCGGATGGCAAAGACCCGATACCGCCACGCACCTGGTCCGGGGTTGTCGGTCACGGTGCTCGACGACGCGACGACCACGCCGTCTTTCACCGTCGCGTAGCTGGCCGACCCCTGGGGCGCCCGCTGTATCTCGTAGAGCAACAGATCAGGCTCGCGATCGGCGTTCGACCAGGACACGCTGACGCCGCTCGGGGTTGTCGTTGCCTTGACCGCCGTGGGTCGCTTGGGGGCAACGGCGAGCGAGAACGGCACCACGACCCGGCTGTCCTGCGGCGGACTCCCGCTGCGATTGCCGGTGGCGATGATCTCGATGGCGAAGGGGCCATTGGTGGGAATGGGCTCAGGAGTCCACGACAGGGACAGCGTGTCGGCGGCGGAAGCCGTGGTGGAACGCGTCGTCTCGTCGGGCAGCACCTGGCCGTCACGACACGACACCAGCCGGGCGGTGATGCGGGTGACTACCGGGTCGGGGTCGGTGGGCAGCGTCTTGCGGGTACTGGTGTTGGTGACCTGCACCTCGAGCGTGATCGACGGAGTCGTCCGAGGCTCGTCGCCGGTCGGGCTGCCGACCTGCACGGTCATCTCGTCGCGATCGTTCGCGGCAGCGCAGCCTTCGGTCGACTGGGCACGCGCGCCCGAGTCGAGGACTCCGGTCGCAACGAGCGCCAGGCCGAGGACGGCCGCAGTGATGTGGCGGTGCTTCAAGCGGATTGGCCCGGCGCCGAGACCAGTCGGGCCTTGATGTAGAGCCGTTTGGCGGCCGAGCCCTTCGGGTGACAAGTCGTCAGCGTCAGCATCGACTGCGAAGGGTCGTTGGCGACGATGCTGAGGTCGGTCGGGACGGTGATGGTCGGCTCGACGACGACTTCGTAGGTGCACGACCCGACTGGCGTCTCGAGAATGACCACGTCGCCGTTCTTGAGTCGATCGAGGTTGTTGAATGGCTTTCCGTAGGTCGTGCGGTGACCGGCGATGGCCACGTTGCCGGCCTCGCATGGCAGGGGCGACGACGGATAGTGGCCCGCTCCGGCTCGCAGCGCGCTGGCCGACGTTCCTTCCACCACCACGGTGTCGACCCCGATGCCGGGGATCTTGATGCGGGTCAGGGGATCACCGTCGACGAGTACCCGCTCTTGATAGGCCTGCTTCACCTCAGGGCTGGCGATCTCGCGATCGAGTCGGCTCTGGACGCGGTCGCGGTAGAGGTTCGTATAGACGGGATAGCCCAGGACCCCGACGGCGGCCACGAGCAGGATTCCCGACAGTGCGGACAGGCCCCGCCGCGCCCAAGGTTTGGCGCGGAGGAAGCGGATCACAGGATCCACGGATGCATCACCTCACAATGGTTCGAGCGTAGCGAAGGCCCCGAAGCCATTGGCTTCGGGGCCTTCGTCAGTTCTGACTACGGAAACGGTGGGATCAGTTCGAGCGGACCAGCGCCCGACGGGTGACCACGAAGAGGGCCAGACCGGCAAGGCCGACGACGGGCATCCACGGGGTGCCGCCGGTGCGGGGCAGCTCCGCGGGGATCTCCGGCGGGGCGAGTCCTGCCCGGGGGGTCTCGACGACCGCGGCCTTGCAGGCGCCGGCAGCCTCGGCGTGGGCCAGGTCGAAGAGCAGGCCGTTGGTCAGCGGGGCCGGGGCGAGCTGGAGGGCGTGCACCTTGACACCGTCGGCGACGGCGGTGGCCGACCCGTCGGGGTTCTTGGTGGCCGTGCCGGCACCGGCGACGATCTCGGTCTGGATCGGCAGGCCGGCGAACAGCAGCACCTTGGCGCCGGGCGTGACGGTGAACTCACCGTTGGTCTGGCTGACGTTGGCGTCGACCTCGCCGAGACCGCCGGGCAGCGTGATCTTCGGGAGGAGGTCGGGGATGGCGGGGAGCAGGGCGACGATCGGGGCGGCCAGCTTGACCCGGACGAGCGCCGGGTCGAACGACGGGGTTGCCGTGCCCGAGTTCAGGTCGCACAGCACCTTGGCGTTGGCCCGAGCCACCGTGATGGTGGCCAGCGGCTCACCGACGGGCGTGCCGTTGAGCACGGCCAAGGGGAGCACCCTGATGATGGCGCCGGAGGCCGTCGACTCCGAGGTCACGGTCGTACCGTTGACGGAGACACCCGAGGCGGAGGAGCCGAGCTCGGCGTCCAACGTCTTGGTCGACGTCACGCTCTGCACGACTTCGGCGACCGTCCCGTTCACTGCAGTGCAGGCGTCGCGAAGCGACGGCACCCCGGGAATGACCACGGTGTTGGGGAGGGCGGCGCACACGGTGCCGATCGTCGTGCCGACGGTGGTGGTGACGGTGCCGACGACCGGGAGGAGGGCGGCGGGAATCACGGTTTGGAGGCTCACATCGAGGTCACCGACCTCGCCGGTGGCCGAGGCGACCGTGGCCGTGCCGGAGCCGGTGGCCGACGCCTGCCCGCAGCCGAGGCCGAGGGTGAGGAGGGTGTTCAACGGGGCGGGAGGAATGGTGGCTCCACAGGCCTCCGGCTTGGTCTCGCCAGGAGGATTCGCCGCCTTGACCACGCCGAACGCGCCGGCGGGGCTCACGGAACCCGACCCCGTAGCGGAACTGGTGCCATCCGAGGAGGCCTTCGCTTCCGAAGCACCAGCCGTGAGGGTTTGATTGAGACCGGCGAGCTTGAGTGCTTGGCCCGACGCTGATCCGATGTAGCTGGCCGGGGTGTCGGCCGAGGCGGCAGGACCCCCGACGAAAGAGCTCAAGAGGAGCCCGGCCACGGCCAGACCGCCGACCCGTCGAATCGTACGCATGTTGCTCCTCGTTCTAGGGGCCCCCCGCAGAAGGGCCTCGAAATACTAGCTAGTCAGATCGGGCTACGCCGTTCTGACCTCTTTGACGCACCATTCGCTCTGCGATGACGCGGTTCCTGCTCTTTTTTCTGCTCATTTGCATTTTCTGCTGCTGGGTGTCCCGATTCGGAACGCATTGCGGCTTTTGCCCCCACCACGATGTCCGGCAGGAGCGGACCGATCAGCACGACATCGGTCGGCGAGCGGTATTGCACCCGGACCGTGACGACGCTGGAGCCCCCTTCTCTGGACATTTCGGTACCCAGCCCCCCTTCCTTTAGCCCTGAGGCCCGAATGACCGCCATTTTGATCGACGCCGGGCGGGGGTCGACCGATGCTTCCCGAGCGGCCTCGCGCGCGCCATGAACGACCAGGATCTGGTCGCGTGCGACCAGGGTCACCTGGACCATCAGCAGCGCCAACAGCATGAGCAGGGGCAGGACGAGGGCCAGTTCGGTGGCCGCCTGACCCTCGTCCCGCTCCATGGACATCAGCTCTGGTCGGCTTTGACCAGGAGCTTGGAGAAGATCGAGTCGAGGAGCCGACCGATGACGTCGGTCTTCGTGGCCCACGCCACGAGCAAGCCCGCCAGGGCGGCCGCCCCCAGAAGCACGAGGGCGTACTCGGCCGTGGCCTGGCCTCGCTCGTCGCGGGGCTCGGCGACTCGCTGACTCCAGGTGGACAGCCGGAGAAGGAGGTGGATCTGAAATCGGAACATCGGTTGCATGTGGAGATTCCCTTCGAAGTGGATTCAGGGTGAGAGGCGCACGGCCCGAAGACCGCCGGCGATGAGGGGGGCCACGGTCAACAGACCGAAGGCCGGGAGCACGCAGGTGACGAGGGGGAAGAGGAGCTTCACGGGGATGCGTCGAGCGGCTTCCTCGGCGCGCCGGTGCCGGCGGCGTCGAGCTTCGGCGGCAAGGCGGTCGAGGCTCGGACCGAGGGCGCTTCCGTAGCGCTCGGAGTCGACGAGCGCAGCGACGAGGGGACGGAGCGCCTCGACGTTGAGACGGTCCGGCGCTTCCTCGAGGCGGTCGGCGAGGCGGCGACCAGCCGAGACCTCGCGGCCGACGGCCCGCAGCTCGTCAGCGAGGCAGCCGGGTGGGGCCCGCCGGGCGACCGCCTCGACGGCCAGGCGCACGTTGAGCCCCGAGCCGACAGCCACGGCGAACAGATCGATCAGGTCGGCGATGCCCGCCTCGACCGACGCTCGCTGTCGCGCCGCTTGCCGGAAGGCGAGGCGCCGGGGCCGCCGAACGACCGCCGCCGGAGCCACGCGGCGGGGGGCACTCCTCGGCCGGTTGCGCCCGAGGCTGACGACCACGACGGCCGCCCAGACCCAGGGGAGGGCGTGCATCGTCACGATGCGGACATCCGGCAGAGGCGGGCCATCCACCAGGCGCCGAGGACATCGAGTCCCACACCCATTGCCAACAAGATCAGGCCGCCAGTGGTGCGGAAGAACGTCGATGTCCGGTCGTCGGTGGCTCCGGCGAGCACGCCGAACACAAGTGGCGCAAGGGCGATGACGGCGGCCGATGCCCGGGCTTGGGAGGAAAGGGCGCGGATCTCCTCACCGAGAGCTCGGCGAGCGCGAAGGGTTGCGGCCACGCCGTCGACCGCCCGTGCCGGCGACCCCCCGGTCTCGGCGGCCAGCGCCAGAGCGGTCGCCGCCAGCCGCTCGGACGGGCGCGTCGGCCCCGCCCCACCCGATCCGTTCGCCCACCGGTCGAGAGCCGAGACCACGCCGACCATCTCGAGATCGGCCCGGAGGTGGGTCCAGGTCTCGGTCAGTGCGCCCTGCGCGGCGGGGCCAGCGGCGACGATGGCCTGGGCCAGGGAGCCTCCGGCCCGGAGGTGTCGGGCCACCGCTTCGAGCACCGCGGGCAGGTCACGATCGATGGCGGTCCCCCGGCGGCGGGCTGACCCCCGGGTGAGCCAACGGGCGAGGACGACCAAGGCCATCGCCACCACGAGCGCCAGCACCGCGCCGCCGACGAGCGCGGCCAGGGCCAGGATCGCGACCACCGTCGACGGAAGCAGTCGGGTGACGCGCCGGGAATCGCTGCCTGGCCAAGGACCGGCGAGCCAGAGGCCGGCGACCCACCGATCGAGGATCGAGGGAGCATCGACCGCAGTTGCCCCGGCCAGCGCGTGGGCCCGCCGGCGGGCCGCCTGGGTCGCCATCACCCCGCGACTCCGATCAGGCGGGGCCGCGACGGGGAGGCGACCCGGCCTTCGGCTGTAGCCAGCAACCGACTCCGCTCCGCACCGATCTGGTCAGGGGCGGCGACCTCGGCCACGGCCGTCACCCGCCGGCCGGCGCCGTCGCCGGACCTGGCCACCTGCACCACCAGGTCGACGGCCGAGGCCAGCTGTTCTCGTATCGCACCGATCGGCAGCCCGGCATCGGCCAGCAGCACCATCGTCTCGAGACGACGCAATGCGTCATCACAACTGTTGGCGTGACACGTCGTCATCGACCCTTCGTGGCCCGTGTTCATGGCCTGCAACATGTCCATGGCCTCGGCCCCACGGCACTCGCCGACGACGATGCGATCGGGCCGCATCCGCAACGCGTTGCGGACCAACTCCCGGGCCGTCACCCGGCCGGCACCTTCGGCGTTGGCCGGTCGGCTCTCGAGTCGAACCACGTGCGGCTGCGGTAACCGGAGCTCGGCCGCGTCTTCGACGGTGATGATGCGGGCGTCCGAAGGTGCCTCCGCCGCCAGCGCATTGAGCAGCGTCGTCTTGCCGCTTCCCGTGCCGCCGGAGACGACGATGTTGGCGCCGTGGCGCACGGCCTCGGCCAGCAACGTCACGACGTCTCTCGGGGCGAACTCGCTGAGCGGAAGGGTGGCCGTTCCGAATCGCCTGATGGTGAGACAGGGGCCGTCGATCGACAGGGGCGGCACCACGGCATGCACACGCGACCCGTCGGGAAGGCGGGCATCAACCAGCGGCGACGACCGATCGACCCGTAGTCCGAGCGGCGCCACGATGCGCTCGATCAGCCGCTCGACGTCACTCGCCCGAAGGTCGAGTGGCGTGCGAACGAGCGCGCCGAGTCGTTCGATCCAGACGGACCCGTCGCCGTTGACGAGGACATCGGACACCTGCGGGTCGTCGAGGAACGGTT
>JBKJLU010000384.1:0-6332 GCA_046596815.1 Acidimicrobiales bacterium
GGTCGGTCGACGAGCGGATTGATCAGATCGTAGAGGGCGATGGCTCCCGCGAGGCTGAGCGTGAGTTGCGCCATGGTCGACCAGCTTCGGGTGCGGCGGCGAGCGGCGACGCCGACGAACACAACGACCGGGACAAGGACGAAGGTGCTTCCCAGCCAGGTCGCGTCCCGCATGGCGGCGGTGAGCCACGCCGTGCGGTGCTCTGCGAGGTAACGGACGACGGGGAGATCGATGCGGATGGCGTCGTCGCCGCCGAGGACGTCTTGGAGGAGCGCGCCGAACGCCCACCCGACGGCGGCGAGGACGGCCAGCTGGGCGGTGAGGGCGAGGCCGACGGCATTGCCGGGACGGAACCGGTCACCGAGAAACGAGAGTTGCGAACGATAACGGCGGGCGAGTGACGCAACCCGGGGCCGCTCGAGCTGTCGAGTCACGAGCCCGCGAACCTGGTCGGGGTGACGGGCGATCCAGCGTGCGCTGAAAACGACGGAGGCGGTGGCGACGACTGCGCCGAGCAGGACGAGGCCCGCAGGACCGGCGAATCGCTCGACACGACGATAGGAGGATCCCGCGAGGTATCCGGCGAGGACGGTGCCGGGTGCCCAGATGATGGCGCCGAGAGCGTTCCAGGCCAGGAACTGTCGGTAGGGCATGCGGGTGGCGCCGGCTACGGCGGGGACGAGGGCGCGCAGCACGCCAACGAACCGTCCGGCGAAAATCGCCCGTCCCCCTTTGGCTTCGAGGTAAGCCTCGGCTCGTTGCCAACGTTCCGCTCCGACCTTGCGACCCAACCTGCTGGCTTGCAGTGCGGGCCCGAATCGCCGTCCGATCTCGTAGCCGAGCGAGTCGCCGGCGATCGCCCCCCCGGCGGCGACGCCCATCATCAGGCCGAGGCTGGCGTTGCCTTGGTGGGCGATGTAGCCGCCGGTGAGCAGGGCGAGTTCGCCTGGGATGAAGAGCCCGACGAATGCCGAGGCCTCCAGTGCCGCCAGTGCGGCGACGACGAGGTAAGCGACGGGGCCGGCAAGAGAGCTGAGTGAATCAAGCACGAACGGGGTGCTCGAGCGACCCGGCCATCAACCCGCCGCCCGCCGCTTGCCGAGCAGGCGTTCCATCACGGACCGCTGTCCCGGCCACGCCTCGAACAGCACTTCGGGCGGCACTTGTCGGGCTGCATAGCGCAGGGCGAGCGCCACGACCACGACGTCGTCGAGGGGGCCGATCACCGGAAGAAACTCCGGGATCAGGTCGATCGGTGACAGCACCCACAACCCGGCGAAGCCAACCGCCAGCTTGGCCCGCCGAGGAACCCTCGGGTCGCGGCGCAGACGTCGGACGGTGGTGACGCAGTCAGGAAGGAAGCTGGCCAGCTCCTTGAGCGTCCCCTCGGGCAGTCGCGCCGCCAGCACCACCATCAACACCCACGAGGCGAGAAGCACCCCCAAGCCGATGAGCACCAAACGGACCACGACATTGATCGTAACCGCTGTTACACCCGACTTGTACACTCGCTTGTATGAATCCGGCGTGGGTGGTGGTCGTGGTCAGGGTCCCGTCCGAGCCGTCCCGGCACCGAGTGGCCGTGTGGCGCGAGCTGCGACGCGGCGGAGCCATCCCCTTGGCCGCAGGAACCTGGGCGCTGCCCGCCAACCCGCTCACCACTGAAACCCTCGACAAGGTCCAAGATCTGATCGACCGAGCCCCCGACGGCGAGCTGCTCCTCCTCGACGCACGCGGACAAGACGAGCAGACCGAGTCGAGGCTCCGCCAGCAGTACACCGGGGCACGGGAAGCCGAGTGGGCCGAATTCCTCGCCGATTCCGCCAAGTTCCACGCCGAGATCGACCGGGAGATCGCCAAGGCCAAGTTCACCCTCGCCGAGCTCGAAGAAGAAGAGCAGAGCCTCGACCGGCTGCGCCGCTGGCACCGCGAGCTCTCGCTGCGCGACACCTTCGGCGCGCCCTCTGCCGGCGAGGCCGCCGTCGCCCTGAAGGAGAGCACCGCACGACTCGAGGGCTTCGCAGAGCGCGTCTACCGAGCCTTAGGGCAATGACGACCGTGCTTCAGCCGGTCGGGAAAGCGGTGTGGGGGCCACCACGTTTGGCGTACTCGGCGCGGTATCCGCGTGCGAGTTCGTTCTGCCGTGTCTTGGACAGGAGCTTTCCGGCGAGCTGGAACGTCCCGTGCTCTTCCTCGTCCAGGTGGTCGCGCACCTCCGTCGCGAGCTGCCGAGCTACCTCGCCGAACTGATCCGTTGCGGGATCGACACCTCGAAGTTGCTCGACGAGCCTTTCCGCCTTGTGATGGTCGGCCAGCGCGTGGCGACTGGCGCTGAGTCCCCCGTCGATCATGAGAAGCGGGACGTACAGGTGGCGTTCCTCGGCAGTTGCGTGCGCATCGAGTTCCCTGGCGAGGGCAAGAAAGGCGGCGCGCCGGCGCTCGCCAGACGCTCGTCCGTGTGTCATCGTGCGAGCAAGCGAGCGCTGCACCTCGTGGCTGGATCGAAGATCGTCGAAGATCGTCACGTCAACGGGTGCTGGTGGCGATTGAAAGGATCAGTCCCATCAGGCTTGGAGGTCGTTCTCGTGGCTCCGCTCGACAAGGGTGTCGATCGAGGCGGTCTCGCCTGGCCCGTCGCGGAGATCCGCCCGGATGGAGGCGACCACCGAGATTGCCAGCACGGCGATGATGACGACCAGCGAGAGCCAGGTCGGCAGGTGATAGAGGTCGGCCGTGGCGACAATCATCTTCACGCCGACGAAACCGAGGATGACGCCGAGGCCCGTGTTGAGGTAGCGGAACCGATCCGCCATTCCGGCCAGGCAGAAGTAGAGCGAACGCAGGCCGAGAATGGCGAAGGCGTTCGAGGAGAAGATGATGAACTGATCCTGGCTCACTCCGAAGATCGCAGGGATGGAGTCGACGGCGAACACGACATCGGTCGACTCGATCATGATCAGCACGGCGAAGAGCGGCGTCGCCACCAGCTTGAAGTTCACCCGCGTGAACATCTTCTGGCCGTCGTACTCCGTCGTTGAAGGCACGATCTTGCGCACGAGACGAAGCGCCAGATTGTCCTGCGGATGGACCTCGGCCTCGTCGTGCTTTGCAATCTTGAAGGCCGTGTAGATCAAGAAGGCGCCAAAGAAGTAGAGGGCCCACTCGAAGCGCTCGACGAGTGCAACGCCCGCAAAGATGAACGCGGCTCGGAGCACGAGAGCGCCGAAGATGCCCCAGAAGAGCACCCGGAACCGGTAGGCCGTGGGCACCTTGAAGAACGTGAGGATGACGGCCCAGACGAAGACATTGTCGATCGACAACGACTCCTCGATGAGATAGCCGGCGAGGTACTGGCCGGCAGCTGCACCATGGTGGCGGGCCCAAATGGCCAGGGTGAACGAGAGGCCGATGGAGACCCAGATCGCGCTCTCGATTGCGGCCTCGCGGACCGTGACCTCCTTCGCATCCCGGTGGAAGAGAAAGAGGTCGGCCAGAAGCAAGGTGACGATCAAGGCAATGAATGCCGCCCACTCCCACGCCGGAACATCGAGGTTCAGCTCGAGCTTGTCGGCACCCTCGGCGGCCGCCAGCAAAATGGGCATCCGGGAATTCTGGCACGGCGAGGTGAGGAGTCCCCTCCGAGAAGCGTCAGTTCTTCGGCGTCGCTCCCGGGCACGTCGAGTCCCAGTCTTGGACCCGCTGGATCGCGGCTTGCGCGTCTCGGGTGGTCGTCGCGAAGGCGACGCCGTCGATGCACACCTTGGCGATGTTCGGATGACCGTCGAGGTTGTTGTACGACTCGATGAGGTCGGGGTCCTGCGAGCTGACCCCCTTCACGTCACGAAAGTTGTTCCCGGGGCTGCAGGCGGCGAACGCCGCTCCTGCCGTGAGGACGAGAGCGGGCACGAGAAGGCGGCGGCTGGTCATGTCGACATGATGGCCATTGGCGCCACCGTCCGTCGTCGGCATTGCTTCGGTGTCGGCTGCGGCGCACGCTCGGGGGTGAACCCACACCGGGAAGGACTCCCATGCCCAAGTACCTCATCGAAGCCAGTTACAACGCCGAAGGACTGAAGGGCGTGCTGGACAAGGGAGGGACCGCCCGCCGCGAAGCCGTCGAGAAGATGCTCGCCGGCATCGGTGGCACCGTCGAGAGCTTTCACTTCGCCTTCGGCCCCTCCGACGCCATCGTCATCGTCGACGTCCCCGACAACATCAACGTCGCCGCCATCTGCATGCTCGTCGGCGCCAGCGGCAAGGCCACGGCCAAGACGACCGTCCTCCTCACCCCCGAGGACATCGACGCCGCCGCCAAGGTCCAAGCCAAGTACGGCCCGCCCGGCTCCTGACCGGAGATGACGGAGCCTGCGCCCGGACCGGTGTGATTCGCCGCGTAGGCTGGCCGGTAGTGGTCGACCTCGCCTCTCGTCTCGCCGGCCACGCCACGGCAACCGCACTGCTCGAGCGCGGCGACCGTGTCACCTATGGCGAGTTGAGCGACCGCGTTCTCCGGACCGCCGCCGCGTTGCGGGCTGCGGGTCTTCCCGATGGCGCTCGGGTGGCCGTGGCGGCCGACTGCACCACCGACGGCGTGGTCGCCTACCTCGGCGTCCAAGCGGCCGGACTGCTGCCCGCGATGGTCAGCCCCCGCTCACCGGCGGCCGAGCTGCAACGGCGCTTCGATGAGGTCGACCCGGCCCTCGTGATCCTTGGCGCGTCGGCCCGAGTCGAGGTGCCGGATGGCATCCGAGTCGTGCGGCCGGCCGGGTCCACCGCAGGCGATGCCGAGGTCCTCACGGCGGAGCCGGCCGGCGTGGCGGAGGTGGGCGAGGGCGATCCGGCGGTGGTGCTCTACACGAGTGGTGTCTCCGGGCTGCCGCGGCCCGTGGTCCTCACCCACGGCAACCTCAGCGCTACCCGCACCGGCCTCATCGGCGCTCCCGGCGCCGGCCTCGACCCCCGCACCGTCGCCTTCGCCGGTCTGCCGATGTCGCACGTCTTCGGTTTGAACAGCATCATCGGTACGGTCCTGCAGGCGGGGGGCAAGCTCGTCCTCCACGAGACGTTCGACCCGCTCGAGGCGGCCGAGCTCGTGGCCAGGCACCGCGTGACCGCCCTCAGCGCCGTTCCCCTGATGTGGAAGGCCCTCGCCGAGGTCGGCGATCGGGCCCTCTTCACCACCATCGACCGCGCCACCTTCGCGGCAGCTTCGATGCCGAGGTCGGTCACCGCCGCCGTCGTCGAATCGCTCGGCCTCGTCGTGGCCGGTGGGTTCGGCTTGACCGAGACGGCCGGCACGATTTGTCACGACGACCCGACGCAGCCCCATCCGGGCACGGTCGGCTTCCCGCTCGGCGGCGCCGAGCTGCGCGTGGTCGACGACGGCGAGGACGCCCTCCCGGGCGACATCGGAGAGATCTGGTTGCGGGGTCCGTCGGTGGCTCGCACCTACCTCGACGGCGCCCTCGTCGATCGCACCGAGCAGGGTTGGTTCCGGACGGGCGACATCGGCGTGCTCGACGACGATGGTCGGCTGGCGATCGTCGACCGCAAGAAGGACGTCATCAACATCAGCGGCTTCAACGTCTCGCCCGTCGAGGTCGAGCTCGCGCTGATGGCGCACGAGGCGGTGGATGCATCGGTCGTCGTCGGCGAGGTCGACCACGACCGTGAAGTGGTTGTCGCCCACGTGGCCCTCCGGCTCGGGCGGACGGCGACCGAGTCCGACCTCATCGAGCACTGCCGGACCCAGCTGTCTCGTTACAAGGTGCCGGCGCGCGTGCTGATCCACGACGAGCTGCCGGTGACCGAGTCGGGCAAGGCCGTACGGCGACTCCTCGACCGCAGCGCCTGAATCAGGCGACCTCGCCCGGGCGCTTCATGTACTCGTCGACGTAAGTCTGTCCGCAGAGCTCTGCGATCTCGAACATCACGTCGTCCGTCATCTGCCGAGGGGCGAGCGCAGGGTCTGACCTCGACCGGTATCGCTCGGCGGGGATCGGCTCGCCGAAGCGCACCGTGATCTGCTTGCCGAACCGGATCACGGTGATCGGGTCGGTCGGAGCCTGCATCTCGTCCGTGCCGACGAGGCCGACTGGGATGATGGGCGCACCGGTGCGCAGCGAAAGCCGAGCCGCCCCCGTCCTCCCCCTGTGTAAGAGGCCGTCGCGGCTGCGGGTGCCTTCGGGGAAGACGCCGAACAGGTCGCCTGCGGCCAGCACGGCGGCGGCGGCGTCGAGGGCGGCCTTGCCCGAATCGGGGTTCCCACGATCCACGGGGATGTTGCCCATCGCCAAGAAGGCGAAGCGGGTGGTCCAGTCGTCGACGTAGTC
>JBKJLU010000011.1:0-14630 GCA_046596815.1 Acidimicrobiales bacterium
CTGGTGGCGCCGATCGAGCAGCGGCGGGACGCGGTCAGCCAGATCGTGGCCGACAATCCGCTCTTCCTCGACGGGTGGGCGACCCTCGGCGACCTGGCTCGCGACGACGTCGAGGCCTACGCGTACTACCGGGTCGGCTACCACCGTGGTCTCGACGCCCTCCGGGCCAACGGATGGCGGGGCAGCGGCTACGTGCGCTGGCGCTCCGAGAGCAACCGCGGCTTCCTGCGGGCCCTCGACGGTCTACGCCGCACCGCCGGGGCCATCGGTGAAGGCCCGGAGGAGGAGCGTTGCGACGACTTCCTCCACCAGTGCGACCCCGACTGGGACCGCCGCTGACCCGAACCGGGTCAGGGGGTCGCGAGCAGGTCGCGGCAGAACGACCGCACGGCGGAGTTGAGGACGTCGGCCGCCTCCCACTGGAGGAAGTGGCCGGCGTCGCGCACCAGAAACGGGCCGACGTGATTCGGGAAGACGGCGGCGGCCATGCGGTCGAAGTCGGGGTAGATGACATGGTCGCTGGGGCCGAACAGGATCAGCGCCTCGACGTCGGGGTTGCGACCCAGCAGAGGGGCCTCGGTGCGGGCCTCGGCGGAGAACACGCTCTCGTAGTTGCCGAAACCGGCCCGGAGGATGGCGCCGTCGGCGAACGGTTCGGTCATGAAGGCCACCGCGTCCGCATCGAAGGCGCCGGGATGGGCCCAGAAGCGCGACGTGTAGAAGGTGGCGATATAGCGGCGGCGGGCCTCGGGCGTCGACAATTCGGCGGCGAGCGCATCGGCGTCGGTTCCCTGGCGGAGGAAGTAGTCGCCCGACTCCGCAGGAGGCCGTGATCTCATCCCCGCCATTCGCTCCTTGTCGTAGGGGAGCGGAGTGTTGAAGATCACCAACCGGTCGACGAGTTCGGGGAATCGCGCCGCCAGGTCGGACACCACCGGTCCGCCGAGGTCGCCGCCCGCGACCACGACCTGGGTGTGGCCGAGTTCGATCAGCAGGGCGTGCAGGTCTCGGCTGTGGGAGGGGACATCGTGCTTGGCGTCGGGGCCGACGTCGGAGCAGCCGAAGCCCCGAAGGTCCGGGACGATGACCTCGAAGCCGGCATCGGCCAGTGGACCGATGTTCCGCCACCAGATGCGACTCGTCTCCGGCCAGCCGTGCACGAGCAGGAGGGGGACGCCACCGATGCCGACGCGCACGAACGACTGCTCGAAGCCCCGGACGTTGGTCGAGAATCTGGCGAACGCATCCGGATCGAGCACGGAGCGATCCTACGATCGGTCGATGTCGACGCCTTCCTCCCGTGCGGCCGCCGAGGCGCTCGACGCGGCGGACGAGCTGTCGTCCTTGCGCGATCGCTTCGTGCTCGACGACGACGGGCCCATCTACGTCGACGGCAACTCCCTCGGACGGGCCCCCCGCTCGACGTCGGCCCGCCTGCAGCGGGTCGTCGACGAGGAGTGGGGCCGTGGTCTCGTCGGCAGTTGGTCCGACTGGATCGAGCGGGCCGGACTCGTCGGAGATCGGTTGGCCGAGCACGTTCTGGGAGCAAGGCCGGGCGAGGTCACCGTCGGCGACTCGACCAGCGTGAACTTCTACAAGCTCGTCGTCGCCGCGCTCGACGCCCGACCCGACCGACGGGTGATCGTCACCGACGCCGCCAACTTCCCCAGTGACCGCTACATCGTCGAGGGCGTCACCGCCCAACGCGGCCTCACGATCCGCTACGTCTCCGACGACCCCGACGCCGACGCCATCGTCGAGGCGGTCACGAAGAGCGACGTCGCCCTCGTGACGCTGTCGCACGTCTCCTACCGCACGGGAGCGATACTCGACCTCCCTGGTATCACCGCGGCGTCCCACGAAGGCGGCGCATTGATGCTGTGGGATCTGAGCCACAGTGCCGGCGCGGTTCCGGTCGGCCTCGAGGAGCACGGTGTCGACCTGGCCGTCGGCTGCACGTACAAGTACCTGAATGCCGGGCCGGGAGCGCCCGCCTTCCTCTACGTCCGCTCGGCGTTGCAGTCCGAACTCCGCCAGCCCATCTGGGGATGGTTCGGGGCATCCGAACAGTTCGCCATGGGGCCGACCTACGAACCCGCATTCGGTATCGACCGCTTCCAGGTGGGGACGCCGTCGATCCTCGGTCTGGCCGCGGTCGACGAAGGCGTCGCCCTCTTCGCGGAAGCGGGCCTCGATCGCTTGCGGCGCAAGAGTCTCGACCTCACGGATCTGGTGCTGGCGCTGCACGCCGAGTGGCTCGTCGGGCACGGGGTCGAGGTGGCGACGCCCCGATCCCCGAGCCGGCGGGGTTCGCACGTGTCGTTTCGTCATCCCGACGCCTGGCGCATCTGCCGGGCCCTCGTCGAAGACCTCGGCGTCGTGCCGGACTTCCGCGAGCCCGACCTCGTCCGCTTCGGTTTGGCCCCGCTGTACACCCGCTTCGTTGACGCATGGGACGCCATGGATCATCTGCGGACGGTGCTCGTCGAGCAGCGCTACGAGGCCTTTCCACAGGAGCGATCTCGGGTCACGTAGCGTCGAGTCGTGGCCTCACCGCTCGACGCCGAGGTGACCGAGCTGGCGAAGAAGATCGCCGAGCTCGGTGCGGGTGAGCAGAGCCGGGTGTTCCACATGAGCTGGTGGAGCGAGCGGATGCTGGGCTGGGCCATGGCCCATCCGGAGTTCAAGACGCAGCTCTTCCGCTTCGTCGACGTGTTCCCGGCGACGACGGGATCGAGCGACGTGTTACGCCACATCTCCGAGTACTTCGAGGGCGCCGACGCGCCGCGACTGCTCGGCCTCGGGGTCGACATCGCCGAGAAGATTCCGATGGGAGGCGCCATCTCGGCTTCGGTGGCGCGGCGCAACATCCTCAAGATGGCCGAGCAGTTCATCGTCGGCGAGAGTCCTTCGGAGGCGGTCGACGGGCTGCACCAGTTGTGGAGGGGAGGCAGTGCCTTCACCGTCGACCTGCTCGGCGAGAAGACGGTCACCGAGGCCGAGGCCGATCGGTACGCGGCGCGAGTCGAGGAACTGCTGCGCACGCTGTTGACGAAGACGTCGTCGTGGGCTCCCGATGACGTGCTCGAGTTCGACGACCGTGGCCGAATTCCACGCGTCAACGTGAGCATCAAGCCAACCGCGCTCGCATCGTCGTACTCGCCCCTCACGCGAGCCGATGGTCTCGAACAGGCGAAGGGTCGACTGCGGCCGTTGCTGCGGCTGGCCGCCGAAGGGAACGCCTTCGTCTACTTCGACATGGAGCATTACGAGGTCAAGGACCTCACGTTGCAATTGTTCCGCGAGCTGCTCGACGAACCCGACTTCGCCGACCTCGATGCCGGCGTTGTCATCCAGGCCTATCTCAAGGATTCCCGCAACGACCTCGCCGATCTCATCGCCTGGTCGGCGCGGCGGTCCAAGCCGATCGGTGTGCGCCTCGTGAAAGGCGCCTATTGGGATTCCGAGTCCATCCAGGCCAAAGCCGAGGGCTGGCCGGTGCCGGTGTTCGAGCGCAAGGACGAGACCGACGCCAACTACGAGCGCTGCGCCCGCCTGCTGCACGACCACCACACCTCGGTGCGGGCCGCCTTCGCCTCCCACAACCTGCGTTCGCTGGCCTACGCCATCACCTACGCCCGATCCAAGGGCATCCCCGACTCGGGCTACGAGATCCAGATGCTCTACGGGATGGCCGAGCCCATTCACGCCGCCATCCGGCGTCTCGGCCTTCGACTTCGGGTCTATGCCCCGGTCGGCGATCTCGTCCCCGGCATGGCCTACTTGGTGCGCCGGCTTCTCGAGAACACGTCGAACGAGAGTTTCGTTCGCCATCGCTTCGCCGAAGGCCGACAGCTCGACGACCTCATCGCGCCGCCGTCGTCCGATGCCATCCCCGAGCCCCTGGCCGCCCATCGCGGTCCGACGACCGATCCGTCGAACCCTGGTCGCTACCACCACGAGCCCCACGGTGAGTTTCGTCAAGCGTCCGTCCGCCGCGCGTTCTCGGAGGCGGTCGCGAGCGCCGACTCGGCGTCGGTGATCGAGGTTCCCGCGGTCATCGCCGGGCGCCGGGTGATGACGTCGGCCACCATCGACTCGGTCGATCCCTCCGCCCCCGGCCGCGTCGTCGCCGTGTCGTCCTCGTGCGGAACCGCCGAAGCGGAGGAGGCCATCGCCGGGGCCACGAAAGCGTGGGTTGCGTGGCGCCAGACGTCGGTCGCCGATCGAGCCGGCGTGCTGTTCCGGGCCGCCGAATGGATGCGGGTGCGGCGAGACGAGATCGCCGCCCTCGAAGTCTTCGAAGCCGGAAAACCCTGGAAGGAAGCCGACGGCGACGTCTGCGAAGCCATCGACTTCTGCGAGTACTACGGACGCGAGATGCGGCGGCTTGGGGCCGGCGGCGTGGTGGAGTCGCCGCCCGGTGAACAGAACCGACTGCGTTACGGGCCCCGGGGATTGGTCACGGTCATCTCGCCCTGGAACTTCCCCTTGGCCATCCCCTGCGGCATGGTGAGCGCCGCACTGGTGACCGGCAACGCCGTGCTCTTCAAACCGGCCGAGCAGACGCCGGCCGTCGGTTACCGGCTGTTCGAGGCGTTCGAAGCCGCCGGACTCCCGCCGGGGGTGTTGTCGTTCCTTCCCGGCGCCGGCGACGTCGTCGGCCCCCACCTGGTCGAGCACCCGGCGGTCACGGTGATCGCCTTCACCGGATCGAAGGAGGTCGGCCTGGCCATCACCGCAACCGCGGCCCGACACCGACCGGGCCAGCGTCACCTGAAGCGGGTCATCGCCGAAATGGGGGGCAAGAACGCGCTCATCGTCGACGACGACGCCGATCTCGACCAAGCGGTTCCGGCGGCGATCACGTCGGCGTTCGGATTCGCAGGGCAGAAGTGCTCGGCCGCCAGCCGGCTGATCGTCCTCGATGCGGTGTACGACCAGGTGGTCGAGCGCCTGGTCGGCGCCACCCGCGAGCTCCGGGTCGGTCATCCACGAGACATGGGGGTACAGGTCGGGCCGGTCATCGACGCCGAAGCCCACGATCGTCTGCGTCGCTATCTCGAACTCGGACGAGGCGAGGGGCGCGTCGTAACCGGAGCGGACCAGGCCGTCCCCAGCAACGGCTGGTTCGTCGAGCCGATCGTCATCGTCGACGCCCCGGCCTCGTCACGGGTCGCGAGCGAGGAGATCTTTGGTCCCCTGCTCACCGTGTTGCGGGCGGCCGACGTCGACGAGGCCATCGCCATGGCCAACGCCACGGACTACGCGCTCACCGGCGGCGTGATGTCGCGGTCGCCCGCCAACATCGCACGGATCACGGCCGACCTGCGGGCGGGCAACGTCTACGTGAATCGGGGAACGACGGGAGCCGTGGTCGGCCGCCAGCCGTTCGGGGGGTACGGGCTCTCTGGCGTGGGTTCGAAGGCCGGCGGTCCCGACTACCTCCTGCAGTTCCTCGATCCCCGGGTCGTCACCGAGAACACCCTGCGCTCCGGGTTTGCCCCAGAGAACACGGAGTTCTGAGGCGAGCGATGACACGGCCACGGAGCGTGGCCTTCCCTGATCCTGCCCAAATTGTCCGATTGCCCCGTCTAGGCTGACCGTGTTCCACAGCGCAGGCCTGGCGGGCTGCGTCTGCCGAAGGGCCCTCGGCGGGGCCCACATCGACCGTCGGAGTTCCTCACCCCATGCACGCTGTTTCCTTCGTCACGTCCCGACGCCCCCGGGCTCGCCTCTTCGGCGCACTGGTCGCCGCCGGCCTGGTGATCGTGCTGGTGGCGACTCCTGCCCTGGCCGATGTGTCGTTCATCAACGCCCGCCGGGCCAGCGCCGGCCTGGCGCCCGTCGCGGATCATGGCGGCCTCGAGTCGTTGGCGCGCGCCCATGCCTCGGCGATGGCGGCCAGCAATGCGCTCTTCCACAGCAGCAACCTCTCGGCCAAGATCGCGACGGTCGTTCCTGGCTGGCAGGGCGTCGGTGAGAACGTCGGCGTGGGAGACAGCCTGGCCAGCGTCAACGCCATGTTCATGCAGTCGGCGACCCACCGCGCCAACATCCTCGGCAACTTCAACCTCGCCGGGGTCGGCGTGATCACCGGGCCCGACGGCCGGGTGTGGGTCACCCAGATGTTCGCACGGGCCACCTCGGCCGCACCTGCGCCGAAGGTCGCATCATCACCGGCGCCGGCGACCTCCGACCCGATCTCCGCGCCCCGCACGAGTGCGCTGCGCGGGTCCCGCTCGGGGCCGACCGTGCGGGCGGCCCGCGCATCCTCGCCCGCACCGGTGACCCCTGACGCCGTTGGAGGTATCCCGTCGGCGCGTGGCGGGTATCGCGTCATCGCTGCCGACGGAGGTGTCTTCACCTACGGAGACGCCTCGTACGTCGGGAGCGCCGCCGACATCCGGATGAACGAATCGGTGGTGGGCGGCTCCCCGACCTCGACGGGCGACGGGTACCTCCTCTTCGGTGACAAGGGCGGCGTGTTCTCCTTCGGCGATGCCGGATTCCACGGCAGCGCGGCCGACGTCGGCCTCAACGCACCCGTCGTCGGCGGTGCCCTCAGTCCGTCCGGCGAGGGCTACGTGCTGTTCGCCGAGGACGGCGGCGCGCTGACCTTTGGCGATGCGTCCTACGAGGGCAGCGCCGTGGGCTCGCCGATGAACGCCGCCATCGTCGGTGGCGCCCGCACCCCGTCGGGACGGGGCTACTGGTTGGTCGGCGCCGACGGCGGGGTGTACGCGTTCGGCGATGCGCCTTATCTCGGCAGCGCCGCCGAACTCGACCGACTCGCCGCCCCCGTGGTGTCCATCACGGCGACCCCGAGTGGGCGTGGGTACTGGTTGGCGGCCGCCGACGGGGGAGTGTTCGCCTATGGCGACGCCGACTTCGTCGGATCGGCCGCGGACACCGGACCCGCGGCTCCCGTCAAGGGACTGATCCTGGCCCCCGGCGCCAAGGGGTACTGGCTCGTGCGTGCCGATCGCGAGGCGTTGCCCTTCGGCCTCGTCGACGGACCCGTGTTGCGGATCCACGGCATCGCCTCGATCCGCACTCTGTAGTCGGCCCTCCGGGGAACCCAGACTCTCAGCGGCGACGGAGCCGGTCGAGCTCCCGCCGGTCGCGCTTGGTGGGACGGCCGGATCCGAGATCGGAGATGAAGGCGCCGATGCTCTCCTCCTTGGGCGGAGGCGGCGGACTGTGGTCGACGACGCAAACGGCGGCGAGGGGTGCGCTCACCCGTTTCTCGATCACCTGGACGACCTCGAAGTCGCGGTTTCGGTCGTGGGCGTGGGCGGTGACGCGATCGCCGACCCGCACCGTCGTCGCCGGCTTGGCCGACGCCCCGTTGACCTTCACGTGGCCGGCTCGACACGCATCGGTGGCCAGCGAACGGGTCTTGTAGAGCCGGATGGCCCATAGCCAGCGATCGACCCTCGTCGACGCCGGCCCGCCGCCGCCGGATGAGGAGAGCGTCGACTCGCTCACAGCCAGCTGGCGCGGGCGCTCTCGAGGTCGCCTTCGGTCGGCGGTTGTCCGAGCTCGCCGGCCCGCACGCCGGCCAGCAGCTTCTCCACCGCCGCCAGGATCTCGGGCACCGCCCGCTTCAGCGCGTCGTCATCCGTCGGCGCCAACTCGGCGGCGTCGACCTGCGCGTCGGCCAGCAATCCGGGCAGATCGTTGAGACGCTGACCCAGCCAGCCGAGCGGATCGGCCGAGAGCTCGGGGACGTAGTTGCGCCGGCCGGGCTCCCATCCACGAAATTTCGGATGGTGGTGGGTGCGGTCGAAGGAGCCGGACGCGCTCACCGACTCGAGCAGGTCGACTCGCCAGATGGGACGATCGACCTCGATCGGCTGGGCCGAGTAGATCGAGCCTCGCAACGCCCCCCGCTCGAGGAGCCGCAGCTCGAGTCGAACACCCTGCTCGGGACCCTCTTCCCCGGGTGTCGGTCGGGGATCGACGAAATAGAGGTCGCTCACCACGACGCCGAGGCGTTCGAATCCGAAGGCGTAGAGCATGGGCTCGACGCTATCGCCGGGGTGACCACCATCTCGGGCTCATGCAGGCGACGATGTCGGGGTGCGAAGAGCGACCGCCGTGATCGCCGGCCTGCTGCTGGTGTTCACCTCCGCGTGCGCCGGCGACGATCCTGGCTCGCCGGCGCGGGCCGGATCGCAGGGTTCGGCATCGTCCTCGACGATGGCCGGCGACACCGAGGCGTCGGGGCCGACACTGGTGCCGACGACCTCGATCCCCGCACCGATACCGCGCGCGACACAGGGTGCGGCGCCTCCGGCGAGCACGACGTCCACTCCGCGCACCACCGTCGCCGTGAGTCCCGCACCGGGCTCGACCCCCTCGGCCGACCCGGCGGTCGGTGCTGCCGAGCTCGACGACCGCCCGGCCGATGACGGATCGAAGGGCCCGCCCGGGGGATTCGCGCGCACGCTCTTGCGCCCGCAACCGGCGTCGACGGTGGTGTTCGAGCGGGCTGTCCACGAGGGCGCCGATGTCGCTGCTGCGACCCTGAATCGAAACGCCAGGGTCCTCGGCGACGTGTCGGGCAAGCCGGTGGACGTGCGGCCGCCGACCGCCCTCTCCGGCGGCGCCCAGTCCTGGACGGCTGAGCAACTACGAGCGACGGCCGATCGAGTGGCCAAGACCCCTCAGGGCAATGGCAAGGCGGTGCTGCGACTGCTCATCGTGCGGGGCACGTTCGAAGGCGACACGGGCGTGCTCGGAGCAGCCATTCGTGGAGACGTCATCGTGTTGTTCCGCGATGCCATCTCGGCGGCGAGCTCGCCCATCGTCTCCAGTCGGACCATCGAGGATGCCGTGCTCTTGCACGAGATCGGTCATCTACTTGGTCTGGTTGACATTGCCATCGACACCAACCGGGAGGACCCCGAACATCCCGGCCACTCGAAGAGCCGCGAGAGCGTGATGTATTGGGCCGTCGAGTCTGACCTGATCGGGCAAGTGCTCGGCGGCGCCCCCCCGAACACCTTCGATGCCGCCGACCTCGCCGACTTGCGGGCGCTCCGGGGCGGCGCCTGAGCTGAACACCTCGTTCGGCCGCTAGCGTCCGCGCTCGTGGCTGTTCACCAACTCGACAACTCTGGTTGGGGTTTCGCGTCGAAGTGTTTCGTGTGCGAACCCTCGAACGAACACGGGCTGCAGATCCCGTTCTTTCACGACGACGAGGCCGACCTGGTGTACGCCGACTACACCCTGGACGATCGGTTCTCGGGTGCTCCTTCCTACGTCCACGGTGGGGTCACCCTCGCGGTGCTCGACGAGGCAATGGCGTGGGCGACAATCGCCGTCCGCAAGGCGTTCGCCCTGACCGTTCGGACGACGACCGAGTTCAAATGGCCGATCAAGGTCGGCCGCGCGTATCGGGTCGAGGCCCGCATCCTGAGTTCCGAGGGCGACACCATCGAGGTCGGTGCGGTCGTGCTCGATCCGCAGGGCCGTCCCTGTACGGAATCTGTGGCCACCTTCCACGCGATGAACGCCAATCAGGCCACCGAGGCGATCGGCACCGAGGTCAGCGGGGACGACGCCGGGTACGTCAAGGGATGACGGTCGACGCTCCGCCGGTCGAGACCGTGCCGACGCGGTGGGTCGACACCCCAGGTGGGCTCGACGAACTGATCGCCACACTGGTCGACGAGCCGGCGTACGCCGTCGACACCGAGTTCCATCGAGAGCGGTCGTACTGGCCCCAGTTGGCGCTCGTACAGATCGGTTGGCCAGGGGGCATCGCCCTCGTCGACCCATTGGCGCTCGATCTGACCCCGCTGCGGGCCGTGCTCGAAGGACCGGGGCTGGCCATCGTGCACGCCGCCGACCAGGACCTCGAGGTCATGGAACGGGCGTGCGGCGTCGTGCCCTCCCGACTGTTCGACACCCAGATCGCCGCCGGGTTCCTCGGCTTCAGTTCGCCGTCGCTCACGTCGCTCGTCGAGCGGTTGCTCGGGCGCCATCTCACCAAGGGCGACCGTCTCACCGACTGGATGCAGCGACCACTGACGCCGGGGCAGACGACCTACGCAGCGGCTGACGTGGCCCACCTCCACGATCTGCACGCCGACCTGGTGCGCCGCCTCGACGATTGCGCCCGGCAGGACTGGGCCGACCAGGAGTGCGAGGTCCTGCGGGTTCGCCCGCACCATCCCCAGGACCCGGACACGGCGTGGTGGCGCATCAAGGACAGCCGATCGCTTCGGGGGTCGGCTCGGGGGGTCGCGCAGGAGGTTGGCGCGTGGCGAGAGCGACGGGCGGCCGACATCGACAAGCCGCCGCGGATGGTGCTGGCCGATCTGGCCCTCCTCGGGGTCGCCCATCGCGGACCGAAGTCGATGGCCGACCTGCGCGACATTCGCGGCCTCGACGGCCGCTACCTCAAGGGCGAAGCCGGGCCCGCGATCCTGGCCGCCGTCGAGCGAGGCCAAACATTGGGTCGGAACGACATCCGGATGCCTCCGAGTGACGAGCTCGATCGATCGTTGCGTCCCGCCGTCACCCTCGTGTCCGCCTGGGTCGGGCAACTGGCGCAGGAACTGCGCATCGACACGGCCATGCTGGCCACCCGCTCGGATCTCCTGGCGCTGCTCCGCCACGACGAACACGCGCGGCTGGCCACCGGATGGCGGGCCGGCCTCGTGGGCGACCGCATCCGCCAGCTCGTCGACGGACGGGCCGCGCTGGCCTTCCGGCCCGGTCGCGGCGACCTCGTGCTCGAGGCCCGCTCGGGCGAGGAGCTGAGCGTCGACATCCCGCTGCCCGACGACGTCGCCCCGGCCCCCGTCGAGGCATAGAGCTCGAGGGTTTACGACTTGGGGCGGAGGTCGACCCGAAGGGTCAGGATGCCCTCGTCGAGGGAGGCCTCGGCGTCGCCGAGCATGGCGTAGTCCATGAAATCGAGTTGCATCTGTTCGACGAAGCGCTTGCGGTCGGCGCCCTCGATAGGGGGCATGCTCCGGCTGCGTACGGCTTTCGCCCTCGTCCGGAAGCGCTCGATCATGGCCGCGGCATCGAAGGTGTCGCCTCCGCCCGTAGAATCTGCCGACATGGGACGCGAGGGTAGTGCGACATCCGCAGTACACTCACCTCCCGTTCCAACCCTTGTCGAGTCGGGGAGCGAGCCGTGAAAAAGGGACGTCATCGGCGCTTTGAAGAGGCGCGGGCGCTGAAGCGGACCAACGAGGCCTCGGTCGAGCCGTGCCCGGAGTGTGCCGCCCTACCCGAGGCCGAGCACGCCTCGTGGTGCCTGGCGTCGGAGGACGAAGAGGAAGAGGAGGGCGTCGACGTCCCCTAGGGATGATGACGCCTGCACGATTCCCGCGCGACGCTTCCAACTGACCCGTCGGCCCCTCTGGGTGGCCGTGCTCGCCGCGCTCCTCCTTGCCTCGTGCACCGGTGCGAGCGAACGGCTGGGGTCCGGGCCCTTGCCGTCGGCGGTGCCCACGACCGCCGCCGTACCCTCGTCGCCGGCTCCGACCGACCCCGGAACGACCGAGGTACCGACCACGGCCGCTTCGCCGCCGACCAGTCCGCCGCCACCGCCTCCTCCACCGCCTCCACCGCCCACCACGGAGGCCACGGTGGTCGCTGCCTCCGCAGCCCCGGCCCCGAAGACCCGCCGCCCGCCGTCCCGGGTCCCGTTGACGGCGGAGCGCCAGGCGATCATCGGGGACATCGCGCCGTACGGAGGCCTCGGCACGTGGGCCGACGTCTACGACTGGAGCCACTACAAGAACACGACGCCGACGTTCGGCGTCGACCAGGTCGACGAGATGGCGGCCCAGGGTGTGCAGACCTTGTTCATCCAGACGGCCAAGCACGACACCCCGGATCTCATCTCCGAGCCCGAGCTGCTCATTCCCATCATCGAGCGAGCCCACCTCCGTGGCGTCCGGGTCGTCGCCTGGTACCTCCCGACGTTCGAGGACAACACCAACGACCTCAATCGCCTCGTGGCCAGCGCCAACCTCGATGTCGACGGCATCGCCGTCGACATCGAGTCACGCAAGGTCGGTGACAACGCCGAACGCAGTGCCCGCCTCGTCGACCTCAGCCGCCGACTGCGGGAGGCACTGCCCGGCCGGGCCATCGGCGCCATCGTGATGCCGCCGGTGCAACTCGAGATCGTGAATCCCGCCTTCTGGCCGGGCTTCCCGTGGCAGGAGATCGCACCCTTCTACGACGTCTGGCAGACCATGGGGTACTGGACCGACCGCAAAGAATCATCGGGCTACCGCGACCCCTATCGCTACACCGCCGAGAACATCCAGCGCCTCCGGGCCAACCTCGGCAATCCGTCGGCCGCCGTCCATCCGGTCGGTGGCGTGGGGGCACTCGGCAACGGTGACATCGAGGCGTTCCTGCAGGCGTCGGTGGAGAACGGCGCCATCGGGGGCTCGATCTACGACTTCCGCACCACCCGCACTGAGGCGTGGCCCGCCCTCCGCAAGTTCCGCTCCACCTAGGTTCGGAGTCTCCCACGGGTGTGACCCACGGCACAGGTGAGGTGCTCTCGACGCGGGTACAGGGCGGACGTGCCTGCTGGAGACCTCCGAACCGAACTTGCCCGTGCCCGTGCCTTCGCCCGCCGGCTCGACCACGGCGATCCGATGGCCCCCGTGCCGCCGGCCAACCTGCCGCCCGGGCGGATTGTCGAACTGCCGGGACGGGGTGAGATCTTCGTGCGCGAGCGCCTTGGCGCTCCCTCGCAGCCCACGGTCCTCTTGCTGCACGGATGGACGGCGTCGGCCGACCTCAACTGGTTCCGGTGTTACGGCCCGCTCAGCCGGCACTTCACCGTCGTGGCCATCGACCACCGAGGCCACGGGCGGGGCATCCGCAGCCGGCGACCGTTCTCGCTGTCCGCCTGCGCCGACGACGCTGCGGCGCTCGTCGAAGAGCTCGGCATCGAGCGCGTGATCGCCGTCGGCTACTCCATGGGCGGACCCATCGCCCAGTTGCTCTGGAGGCGCCACCCCGAACTGGTCGAGGGCCTCGTCCTGTGCGCCACGAGCCGCAACTTCGGCCGCAGTGTTCCCGAGCGGGCCATGTTCACCGGCCTGCTCGGGCTTTCGAGCGTGGCCAGGCTGACGCCGGGGACGGTGCGCCGGCGGGTCGCCCGACGCATCTTCGGGTCGCGCCTCGAGCAATCCCCTCTCGGCCCATGGATCATCGAAGAGCTCAAGCGCAACGACCCGGCGACGGTGCTGCAGGCGGGGTGGTCGATCGGGCGCTTTTCCTCCGCCGACTGGATCGGAGGCGTCGACGTCCCGACCGCCTGCGTCATCACGACCCAGGACAACGTCGTATCCCCCCGGCGCCAGCTCCGACTCGCCGAGTCGATCCCCGGCGCCGGGATCATTCGCGTCGCGGGCGACCACGGCGTCTGCGTGATGGATCCCGGCCGCTTCGTCCCCGCCCTCCTCGACGCTTCCCGGCGGGTCGCCCGCCGTTCCTCCACCGTTTTGGGCGGATCCTTCAGTCCATAGGACGGATGGATCCGCCCAGAACGTTGGACAGCGTGGCGGCGGCGGTCGCGACGGCGACGCCGTAGCGGCGGCCGGGGTTGCGGGTGGTGCGCTCTATGGGGCCCGACACCGAGACCGCGGCGACGATCACCCCGCCACGGACGACCGGGGAGCTGACCGAGGCCACGCCCCGCTCACGCTCCTCCACGCTCTGCACCCAGCCGGTGCGGGTGGTGGCACCGGCGAGGGCTTTGGCCGCCGACCCCACGTCCATGGGGAGCGCAGCGCCGACCACGACCATTGTGCGGAGGCTGTGGGGGGATTCGAGCGACGCGATGCACACCCTGACCCCGCCGCGAGGGACGTAGAGCTGCACGCTCTCCCCCGTCTCGTCTCGCAGCCGCTCGAGCGTTGGCGCCGCCAGACCGGCCAACGATGGCGCGGCGATACGGTGACCCAACCCGAACCGACCGAGTTCGTCGCGTTCGACGAAGCCGTGGATCTCCAAGGCGCGCGCCAGCCGATGCACCGTCGCCCGCGGGAGCCCCGTCGCTACCGTGAGTTCGTTGAGGGCGAGCGGCTCGTGTTCGAGGACGTCGAGCAGGGCCACCGCCTTGTCGAGGACGCCGATCCCGCTTACGCTGTTGTCCACAACCCGAGATTACCGTCTCAGAATGTGAGATAGCCACCGCCCATGCCGCAGACCCTCAGCCAGAAGGTGTGGGATCGCCACATCGTCCATGCCGGCGCCGACGAGCCCGACGTGCTGTTCATCGACCTCCACCTCGTCCACGAGGTCACTTCGCCCCAGGCCTTCGACGGGCTGCGGCTGGCCAAACGGGGGGTGCGCCGTCCCGACCTGACGCTGGCGACGATGGACCACAACGTGCCGACCACGAGTCTGCTCGAGCCGGTGAAGGATCCGATCTCCGCCAAACAGATGGACGTGCTCGCTGCCAACTGCGCCGAGTTCGGTATCGAGCTCTATCCAATGGGCCACGCCAAGCAGGGCATCGTGCACATCATCGGGCCCGAGCAGGGCCTCACCCAGCCGGGCATGACCATCGTGTGCGGCGACAGCCACACCTCGACTCACGGCGCCTTCGGGGCGCTGGCCTTCGGCATCGG
>JBKJLU010000118.1:0-3656 GCA_046596815.1 Acidimicrobiales bacterium
CGTAGTCGCCCGGCTTCAGGTCGTCGAAGAAGCCTTCACTGCCTCGCCGCGGGCGGGGGCGAGCGGCGCGATGGGCCCGCCGACGACCGGTGACGTCGCTCTCGGCCAGCACGGCCAGCTTGATGCTGGGAAGGACGAAGCCGCGCTCGAGCGGCTGGACGATCACCCGCACCCCGGGCTTCGTCACATCGCCAATGCTTGACGGAGATTCAGGGCCGGCCTCGTCGAAGGGAACGGTGAGCCCCGCCTCGTTCAGGCTGGCGGCGATGCGGGCGCCGGTGCCCTTGCCCTCGGCGCAGACCACGACTCGATAGCCCTCGCGGCTCAACTCGCTGAGCTGCTTCACGAGACGGGTGCCGTCGCCGACGACCGGGTCCCATCCATTGGCGTGGATCGCCGTGGTGTTCGGACCCTCGGGCGCCGACGACAAGGTCCAGGCCGGCGCATCGGTGTGGCTGAGCAGACGGTCGAAGGGCAGGTGGAGCCGAGGGAACTCACGGTTTTCGCCAGCCCCCCATGTCTGCGCAAGTGACGACGCCAGCGCCGCCTCTTCGTCGAGCAGTTCTCCCGCGCGATCGCGCATGCGACGCGGTTCGAGCAACACGACCTGGGCGTCAGGTCCGACGAGATCGAGGATGACGTGTTCGCCTTCACTGCCGCCCTTCCCCGGCACCCCACCCGTCAGCCACGGCAGCCACGACTCCATACCCTCGAAGGTCTGCCCCTCAGCCAGGCGCTCCCACTGTTCGCGACCCCACGGTTCCCGGGCGATGAGTTCGGCCGCCCGCTCGCGCACCTCGGGGGTTGGCAACAACTCTCGACAACCGAAGATCTCCGCGCGGGCAATGTCGTTGGTCGAACGTTGGTCGGCCACCGCGAACTCGGTGAGGCGATCGACCTCGTCTCCCCAGAGATCGATCCGCACGGGAGTGTCGGCGGTGCTGGGGAAGACGTCGACGATCGAGCCGCGGACCGCCACCTCGCCCCGATGCTCGACCTGGTACTCCCGGCGGTATCCGGCCGTCACCAGTCGCTCGACCAGTTCGGTCGGGTCGAGGCGGTCGCCGGGGCTCACCACGAGGGGTTCGTTGTCCTCCACGTGGGGCCCGAGACGCTGCACCAGCGCGCGCACGGGAGCCACGAGGATGCGAGGCATCCGCGGGGTTTCCCGCTCTCGGCCGCTCGGGCCCGGGTCCCGCAGCCGCCACATCACCCGGAGGCGGCGGCCCATCGTCTCGACGCTCGGACTGACCCGCTCGAAGGGCAGGGTCTCCCACGCCGGAAAGACGTCGACGGCCTCGTCGCCCAAGAAGCTGCGAAGGTCATGAGCCAGGCGCTCGGCATCGGTCGACGTCGGCACCGCGACCACGAACGGGTGGCGAGCCGAGAGCGTCGCCATGCCCGCCAGCGCGTAGGCGCGCGCCGGATCGGGGACGGCCACCAGTCCACTCGTCGCCCCAAGGATGCTGGCCATCGCCGGGTCATTGCGCAGCAGCGCCGGAAGGGCGGAGAGCTGGGTCATCCGTCCTTCACGGGCGACGGCGGCGACGTGAGAATCTCGCCTCCGGCGACAGCCCGATGTCATCGGCGACCTCGACCGGCGGTGGCGGAGGCGGGGGGTCGGCCCGGTCTGGCGGCGAGTCCGCCGGTTCGGCCAACTGTGCGACCAGGGTCTTCAGCTCGTCGCCGCTACCGGCGGCATCGGCGGGCGGCAGACTTCCCGCCGCCCCGTCGCCGATGTCGAGACCTCGCTGGCGCATGGCCACGGTCAGGTCGTGAGGGTTCGAGGACGCAGCCATGGCCGCCCGCAGATCGATCTTCCCACGCTCGTAGAGCCCGAGGAGGGTCTGGTCGAACGAGTGCATGCCGTAGTAGTCGCCCTCGGCGATGATCGCCTGGATGTCCTGGCGGCTCGAGGCGTCGGCGATCCAACCCTGGACCCGTCCGTTGACGACGAGCACCTCGGTGGCGGGAATCCGACCGGTGCCATCGGCCGTGGGAACCAGGCGTTGGCACATCGTGCCTTTCAGCACCCCGGCGAGCACCAGGCGCACCTGGCGCTGCTCGCTCGGTTGAAAGAACTCGACGATTCGGTTGATGGTCTCAGTGGCGTCGGTGGTGTGCAAGGTCGACAGCACCAAGTGGCCCGTCTCCGCCGCCATCAGAGCCGTCGCGACCGTCTGGGCGTCGCGCATCTCGCCGACGAGGATCACGTCGGGGTCCTGACGCAGCGCGGCGCGCATCGCCGCGGCGAAGCTGGGAGTGTCGGATCCGAGCTCGCGCTGGCTGATCGACGCCCGCCCGTCCTTGTGCATGACCTCGATGGGGTCTTCGATCGTCACCACGTGGGCCGATCGGGTGCGGTTGATGTGGTCGATCATCGCCGCCAAGGTCGTCGTCTTGCCCGAACCGGTAGGCCCGGCGACGAGCACCAGACCGCGGGGCTCATCCGCGAACCGGCGGAGGATCTCCGGCAGGTTCAGCTCTTCCAGGGTCTGGGGCGTCGTGACGATCGTCCGGAACACCAGGGCGACCGTGTCGCGCTGCAGGTAGGCATTGACGCGGAACCGGCCGTCGCTGCCGGGCAGGGCGTAGGCGAAGTCCACTTCTTCGCCTCGGGCGAAGCGGTCACGGAGATGGGGACGGACGATGGCGGTGGCAATGCCGGCGGTCTCGTCCTCGGTCAGCGCCTCGGTGCCCTCGACCTCCTCGAGGATGCCGTCCACCCGGATGCGTGGGGGGCCACCGACCCGAAGGTGGAGGTCGGACCCTCCACGCCTTTGCAGCTCGACGAGGAATCGGTCGAGCATCCCGGTTGCGACCTTCGCCGAGGTCGGCATCAGGCGGGCGCTGCGGTGTTGTAGCGGTTCATGGCTCGTGCCACCCCTTCGTTCACGATCATCTCGACGGCATCCGCGGCCTCCTGGACCGCGATGGCCAATTCCGTACGCTCCACCTTTGTCGGTTTCTTCAGCACGTGGTCGGCTCCTCGATCTTTTCCGCCCGGTGGACGCCCGATGCCGATTCGCACCCGAAGGAAGGCGTCGGTCTTGAGGTGGTCGCGGATCGACCGGAGTCCGTTGTGCCCGGCGAGGCCGCCCCCCTCCTTCACCCGCAGTCTCGCGGTCGGGAGGTCGAGTTCGTCGTGCACGACGACGATCCGAGCGGGGTCTTCGATCTCGTGGCGGCGGGCCAACAGGCTCACCGCCACCCCCGACTCGTTCATGTAGGTCTGAGGGAAGGCCAGGGTCACCCGTTGGCCCCCGACCGACACGGTGTCGGCTTGACAGCGCTCGCGTTTGGCAACAACCAGTCCGCCCCCATGCCGCTCGGCCAGGAGGAACACGACGTCGGCGCCGGCGTTGTGCCGCGTGCCCACGTACTCGACCCCGGGGTTGCCGAGGCCGACCACGAGCCAGTCGCTGCTCAGCTCTCGGCGGGAGCCTCGCCGCCGTCGGCGGCACCTTCGCCGCTCTCGCCCTCGGCCGCTTCGGCCTCGACGGCTTCCGCCAACTCTTGCAGGGCCTCGATGTCGGCCTCGGGGATGAGGTCGAGCTCGCTGGTCTGCGCGCCCTGGGCGACCACGATGGCCTCTTCGGGATCGACCTCGGTGGTGACGCCCTTGGGCAGCTTCAGGTCGCCGACCCGAATGGCGT
>JBKJLU010000120.1:0-6095 GCA_046596815.1 Acidimicrobiales bacterium
ACATCGAGCAAGCCTTGCGAAATTGCCCGAGCGCCTGGGATCTCAACGAGCGGCATCGCGCGACCGTAGCCACCGGCGCGATACGCGCCGATCGGAGCGGTGGGCGGCTGTCTGGTCGCCACAGACAAGATTCAGCGATCTGTGGGCCCGCGTGTCCCACAGTGGGGGGCGAGCGCGCGCCTTCCCGGAGGGAGAACACCTGCGTATGGCAGCGTTGGTGGGTGCCGCCGCCGACGCTCGTCCTCACCGGTTCACCTTGCGCTGGGAAGTCAACCGCGGCCCTGGCTCTTGCGGCGTCGCCCAACCCGACCGAGGGTCCGCCCACTGCCCTCGTCGATCTCGATGCCGTCCGATACCAGGTGAAGTCCGGTTTCCGGCTTCCCATGGCGGTGATCCCGCCACCGGAGGAGACGCTCGTGCAGTGGCAGGTGGCGGTTGACATCTGTGGCGACATGGTTCGCCGTTACCAAGCTGCCGATTACACCTGTGTCGTCGACGCGCCCGGGATCTATGTCGACGGCGGCGTGCCGTGGGAGCCGTACACCCATGCCGCGTGGCGGCGAGCGCTCGATGGTGTGGACTGGCGACTCGTCGTGCTCCAGCCGGACGTCGAGGTCGTTTGCGAGCGCGCCGAAGCCCGGCTGGGAGTGCGGCAACCGCCTGAGGCGATCCTGCGGGCGATCCACGCCGCCATGGAGCCGTGGCGCGAGGTCACCGGCGTGACGGTCTTGGACAACACCTACCACACCGTCGATGAGACCGTCGCCGCGCTCGAAGCGATCAGGAGCCGGAAGCTCCCGTGATGAAGCAACTCCCTGACGCTGTGGAACACCGCGTGTTCGTCGGCGGAGTCGATGTTCGGGTGGTGACGGCGGGGACAGGGAGCAACGCGGTGCTGTTTGACGCAGCGCTCGGGACGCCCCTCGAGGAGTGGTCGCTCGTGGCGCCGGCGGTAGCCCGCGACGCCAAGGTCGTCCTGTGGGACCGTCCGGGCATCGGTGGCAGTGGCAATGGTCCGCCGTTGAGCGCGCAGGAGATGGCCGCAGCGATGCGGCAGCTGCTGAGCCATCTCCGAGTTGACTCAGTCGTCGCCGTCGGTCACTCAAGGGGCGGCCTCAACATCTTGTGCCTAGCGCTATTACATCCTGAGATCATCCGGGGTGTCGTGCTCGTGGAACCCAGCCACCCCGATCAAGACGAGCGCATGCCTCGAGCTACTCCGGGAGGCGATCCATTGATGCGCGTCGCCAGCGTGCTGTCGTCGTCGCCGCCATGGGTTCCCAAGGGAGCAGGGGCAGCGGCCAGTGTTTTGGGTGCCCTCCTCGGTAGGCGCCTCTCGCCCGGCGCACGATTGATGGCCGAGATGGCACCGCTCATGGCCCAGCGCGCGGGCGCGATCACGGCCGAGAACGAGGCGCGAATCACGCTGCTCGCCGAGGCGCAGACCTTGCTCCGGAGCCGGACATTCCCTCCAGTTCCGCTTGAGGTTCTCACCGGGACCAAGAACTACAAGGGCTCGCCGGACGACGCGGCTGAATGGCAGGCCCTCCACGCCGAGTTGGCCTCTCTGTCACCACGCGGGCAGCAAACGTTCGTCGAGTGCGGGCACGACATGCCACTCTCGCGGCCAGACGCTGTCATCGATGCGGTAATGCGGTTCCAGCGCGATTGATCTCGCGGTGCGGTCGGGGCGCTCTGGTCCCGACGCTCCCTACGCGCCGTTATACGGCACGTCCGCGGGGGTCGGGGCGTGGGATTCGGTGTGCGCGTTATGCAGTGCCCCGGGCCTTGGGGCCTGCCTCCATGGGGGGAGGAACGGCGGTCGGGAAGCGGCTGCCCCATAACGCTGGCCGTCCATAACGCATGGCGTTATGCTTGAGGTGTGCTGCGGTCGTTCCGCGACAAGGACACTGAACGGGTGTGGCAGCGCCGACGATCGAAGCGACTTGATCAACAGACCCAACGTGCCGCCCTCCGCAAGCTGCTGATCCTTGACGCCGCTGACCAAATCGGAGACCTACGCGTCCCCCCGGGCAACCGGCTGGAGAAGCTCAAAGGCAACCGCGCCAACACCTACAGCATCCGGGTCAACGACCAGTGGCGCATCTGCTTCCGCTGGACTACTGCGGGACCCGCGGACGTCGAGATCGTGGACTACCACTGAGAGGAGATGAGATGACCAGCGCACCCACCATGGCCCCGATCCATCCCGGGGAGATCCTGCAGCTCGAGTACCTCGAGCCGCTGGACGTCACCCAGCATCGTGTCGCTGTCGCGATTGGAGTACCACCGCGGCGGATCAACGAGATCGTGCATGGCAAGCGGGGTATCACTGCCGACACGGCCCTTCGCCTTGCTCGGTACTTCGGAACGAGCGAGCGGTTCTGGCTGAACCTGCAGAGCCGCTACGAAGTCGAGGTGGAGCGTGACCGGCTGGCAGGGACCCTCGATCAGATCGAGCCGCTCGCCGCCGGGTAAATCCACCCGACGACAGCAGGTGCCCCCAACGCTCGGCACGGCTAGCGACCAGCCTGTCCATGAACGCCGGGTCGATATGACACTCGATATGCGCCGTTCGGTAGGTCTGACGCTGGTGTCTTCGTGAACGTTCGGTGCGGATGATCGGAGCCACCGGTTCGTGCAACTGGCAGGGGTGAGGTTCCGATCCACCAACGTCGCACGAAGTTCTTTGGGATGCGCCCCGACCGCCGGTCGGGAGGTTCTGCGCGACAGCGGTGGCGGCCGGAACCCACCAACGACCGGCACGTCTGGGCGGGCTCGTGAAGAGAGGGCGCGACACCTGGGCTGGAGGACCACCTTCCGTTGGATGGTTGCGCCGGTGGGTCCGCCCGCCGCCGCGGATGCTCGAAGTGCGACGATGGCGGGCGATGGACGACGAAGCGGGTGTCCGGGCGTTCGAGCTGGCCGAGGAGGAACTCGCCCGGTTGGATGGCGAGGCTGCGGCCGGCCACCTTTCGGTGGCCATCCGTGAGCTGACCGCGGTCGGCGACAACCGTCGTGCGGCGATGGCCTGCGTCCGCCTCGGTGGTCTGTTCTCCGACTTCCTCGGGAACAACACGGCGGCTCGCGCCTGGTTCGTCCGGGCCCGCCGGCTGATCGAGGACGAGCCGCCGTGCCTCGAGCAGGGGTGGGTGGCGGTCGCGTCGCTCGGGTGCGACGTCGACGACCCGGACGTCCTCCTCGCCAACGCCTCCCTCGCCCTCGACCGAGCCCGTCGCTTCTGCGACGTCAACCTCGAGACGAAGGCGCTGGCCGACTCGGGCCTCGCCCACGTTCAGTCGGGACGGGTCGAGGAGGGCATGGCTCTGCTCGACGAGGCGATGGCCCTCGCCTGCGGCGCTGCGGACCACGACGAGTCCGCCGGCAAGTCGGTGTGCTCGTTCCTGACCGCCTGCTACTTCGCCTGCGACTTCGACCGCGCCGCCACCTGGGTCGACGTGCTGCGTCGCCGCGGGCTGCTCGGTCACGGGGCCGGCGTCCCGATCTTCGTCGGCAACCATTGCGACGCTGTGCAGGCCACGTTGCTCTGCGAGCTCGGCCTGTGGGGCGAGGCCGAGCGCGTGCTCATCGGCGCCATCGACGACTTCGAGCGGACGATGGGCATCCCGAGTTGGCACCCGGCGATCGCGCTGGCCGAACTGCGGATCCGCCAGGGCCGGCTGATCGAAGCCGAGGAGCTGCTGCTCGGCAAGGAAGGTCGCTTCCAGGCGCTACTGCCCGCGGCCCGACTGCACCTTGCACGCGGCGACACCGAGCTGGCGCGGGCCACCGCCGAGCGCGGACTGCGCGCCATCGGCAACGATCGCCTCCGCGCGGTGGACCTGCTTTCGCTTCTCGTCGACATCGAGCTGCTGGCCGGGGACATCGACGCCGCCTCGCGGCGCTGCGCCGATCTGGCCGAGCGTTCGAAGGGGGTCGAGGTGCCGGCGCTCTCGGGTCGGGTCGCCGCCACCCGCGCGCGCGCGCTGTCAGCGTCCGGCGCGACTGGCGAGGCGATCGACCTCGTCGAGTCCGCCCTCCATGCTCTGCCCGAGACAAGGCTCCCGCTCCTTCAGGCGACGTTGCTCGCTGACCTCGCTCGCCTCTACGACGCCGCCGGCGACGCCGTGGCGGCGCGAGTCGAGGCGGCCCGGGCAGCAGCCGCGTTCGGCGCGCTCGACGTGGTTGTCCCGTCGGCCGACGCGGCCCTGCTCGCCCGGCTGCAGTCGCCGGCTTCGACGCTTGCCGCCAGGCTGGCGACGCTCACCGCGGACGGCACCGGGTGGACGATCGCCTTCGGGGACACCTGCGCCCGCATCGCCGGGGGCAAGGGCATGAGCTACCTCGCCGTGCTGGTCCGCAACCCGGGAGCCGAGCGCCACGCCCTCGACCTCGTCGACGGCGTCGAGGGGGTGAGCGCCGAAGGCATCGACCGCCACCGCCTCGGCGACGCCGGCCCCCTGCTCGACGGCCGGGCCCGGACCGCCTATCGGCGCCGCATCGAGGACCTGCGGGCCGAGATCGACGAGGTCCTCGACTCCGGAGCGGTCGAGCGGGCCGAGGCGCTGCAGGAGGAACTCGACGGCCTCGTGATCGAGCTCGCCCGCGCCTTCGGCCTCGGCGGTCGGGAACGGGCGGCCTCGTCAGCGGCCGAGAAGGCGCGGCTCAACGTCACCCGAGCCCTGCGCACGGCCGTGGGGCGCGTGCAGGCCCTCGCGCCCGAGGCCGGGGACGTCCTCGATCGGGGGTTGCGCACAGGCTCATACTGCGCCTTCGACCCCAGACCCGACGAACGCGTTCATTGGATCGTTCATCCCTGAATGAACGGGTCCGCCCGTGCGTGAACGCCCCCATGGTGAGAACCCACGACCAAAAGGACCCCAATGGACGCTCCCTATGCCGCCACCGCCGAAGTGCACGTGCTTCCGTCGCACCTGCCCCTGCCCGGGATGGGGGTACTCCCGATCAACGCCTACGTCCTGCACGCCGAGGAGCCCGTCCTCGTCGACACCGGCATCGGCCTCGACGGCGAAACGTTCATCGACGCGCTGAGCTCGGTCATCGACCCCGCCGCCATCCGGTGGGTGTGGCTTACCCACGACGATGCCGACCACACCGGCGCCATCGAGCGGGTCTTCGAGCTGGCGCCCGAAGCCCGCCTCGTGTGCCACGGCTTGGCCGCCCTGCGCATGTCGTCGTGGTGGGGGGTACCGATGGATCGCGTGCACGCCATCCGGGTCGGCGACCGCCTCGCCGTCGGCGACCGCACCCTGTTGGCCATCGCGCCGCCGCTGTACGACAACCCGATGTCCACCGGCTTCATCGACGAGGCGACCGGCGTCCTGTTCTCGGTCGACTCCTTCGGGGCGATCATCCCTGAGCCCACCACCGACGCAGCGGAGGTACCGGCCGACGCGCTGGCCGGCGGTATGGCCGGTTGGGCGACGCTCGACTCGCCGTGGACGGAGCTCGTCGATCGCGACCGCTTCGCCGCCGTGCTCGATCGAGTCCGACAGCTACAGCCGACATCGATCCTGTCGTCGCACCTGCCGGCGGCGAGGGGCACCTCGCTGGAGTCGTTCCTCGGCGTGCTGGCCAGCGTGCCCGACGTCGAGCACGCGCCGGCGCCCAGCGCCGAGGAGTTCCAGCAGATGCTGGCGGCGATGGCGCCGGCGCCCGCCTGATCCAACCAGACAGGCGTCACCCGGTTGGCGGCGCCGGGGTCGAGGTCGCCGTTGCGTCGGCGACCACAAGAGACCGGCGTTCGGTGCGGCTACCTGTGTACCGAGCCTCGCTGCCATCGACGATCCGGACGCCGCCCACGATGTCCATCTGCCACAACTCCATCGACCGCGACCGCTCCCACCGCTTGTAGTCGGCGCGCGTCCGGCGCCGAGCCTGCGGGGTCACCAGAGCGTGGCGGATCAAGCACCGCTCGATCGACGTTCGTCCCGGCAACGGCACCACGCCCTCCCGCTCGAGCCAATACGAGATCGTCCGCGGACCCCACCCCGGGTGCTGGCGCCGCGGCTCCACCACCCGCGCCTCGACCACCGGCGCCATCTGATGCGGCCACGAGTCCGGCTTCGGGCTCC
>JBKJLU010000128.1:0-3629 GCA_046596815.1 Acidimicrobiales bacterium
GGTCGGTCCGCAGGTGACCGTGAATTCGAAGGAGGATTGGTCACCGGCGATCGTGGGACCGGCGACGGTCTTCGACACCGTGATCGACCCGCAGTTGGTCACCGTCTTGGTGACAGGTGCGACCAGGTCGGAGATCTGGCTGTTGAAGCTGGCTCCCGAGGAACGGCTCTTGGCATAGAGACTGGCAAAGCTGGTGCATTGTCCAGGGGTGAAGATGCCAGCGAGGCCAAGGTTGACAGCCATCTCTCCGAAGGTGATGTTCGAACCGGAGTTCACCGATCCTTCGGCGGCGGGTGACGTCGTACCCGAGAGAATCTGTTGCTTGTCCCAGCACGGGGTCGACGAGTTCGACTCGCACAAGGCACTTAGTCCAGTGGTGATCCAGCGGCGGAGACTTATCTGCGGGGTCGTACCACCGTTGAGAAGCTCGAACGTCAACAGCATGTCGCCTGCGGAACGGTTCAAGTTCCAATCGGCGCCGGGCGCCGGAAGCGCCGGCTGGGCCAGCTTGTTGAGTTCGAAGTCGACCGAGACGTTGCCGGAGGGATCGGGCACGCGGTCCCACGCCAGGTAGAGAAGGTCGGCGGTCGTCGCCACGGTGGCCGGCAGTGTCGGCGGGACGGTGACGCGCTCTTGCGCAGCGCGGATCTTGGCGAGGTCGGACTTGTTCGGCTGGATGCTGCCGAGGGAGTAGGTGGGGGTGGCGTCGTCCTCGTCGGCGCTCAGCGAGTTGTCGCTGCTGCCACTGGTGAGGTCAGGCTGGGTGGTGACGAAGCCCACGGGCGTCGTCGACAGCCAGTCCCGCTCGACGCCCTCGACCGTCTCGTTGCCGTCGGCAGTGTTGAAGGTGCTGCCTGGCAGCGCCGCCGAGGCCGGGATGGTGAAGCTCACGCCGAGGAGGCTCAGGGCCAACGACAGCGACGTGAGGATGGCAATCCTCCGCTGCTTCGTCTGGTGCACCGGTCCTGCCGCCATACCGAACCTCCTGGTTCGATGGGGGCCGGTTTCACATGGCTCCCCTCAGGCGGCAGTGACCAGTTCTGCCTGAGGATCGGCGCCTCCCACATCCAGCGGATTCTCCCGCCGTTCTCGTAACGGCAAGGTACGGCCGAATCTGAGCGGAATCGAGCGAAAAACGCTACGGAGAGTGCGTTTTCAGCAAGTCTTCAGGAAGGAATGCGCTGAAAAACCGCAAAACCTCCAGAGTCAGCGACGGACGGTGGCGAGGTCGATGACCTCGTTCAAGTCGATCACATCACCCTTCTCGTCGTCCCACCAGCGGCTGTCGCAACGCGAACAGGAATGCAGGGTGACGGCCTTGCCGGCGACGGTGACGCCGATCTCGATCAGCTGACGCGCAGAGCAGGTGGGGCAAGCCATGACGATTTCCTCCAGGTTGTCGTCGCCAGACCCTCCAAGGCCGGCAACGCAGCATCGGCGGAACCGCAGAAAAGCTTTAGCTCGCCATCGAGGGGCGGATCTGGATGATCGGCGTGCGGCGATCCTCGAGCTGCCAACCGACCGGGACGCGTACCCGCGCGGCGTGACCGGCGCAGAGGTCGTACGCCGACGGTTCACGTTCCTCGTCGAGGTTGTCGACCCAGACGCTGCGACTGCCGTAGTGATACGTCAGAGACGCCGCTGCCGGCGCGCTGCACGTCGGCCGGGCGCAGTGCCGTGCACGATCCATGTGCGAAACGGTACCCACGCAGCGCGCGAACGTCGCGGATGGTAGGCGTGGGCAGCTTCCGGTGGCTCCGGGTAGGCGACAGACGGCCCCTACCATGCGTGCATGAATCCGCAGCTCCCGGACCAACGTCCGCCGGGTCGACCCGAGCGACCTGACCGGCCCGAGCGGCCCGGGCTCCCCAAGCTCCCGGGGAGTGGACCCAACAGCACCGACCAGAGCTGGCGGTGGGTGCTGGGCGTGCTCGGCGTCCTGGTCGTGCTCGCGCTGGTGCTCTCGCCCTTCTTCAGCGGTGCCGCGAGCGACGAACTCAACTACACCGAGTTCATCGGCAAGGCCAACGAAGGCCAGGTGAAGTCGGCCGAGATCGACAACACCACGGGCCGCATCGCCGGCGAGCTCGCCGACGGCAAGAAGTTCACGGCCAAGGGCCCGGTCACCCAGATCCCCGGAGACGTGACGCTGCTACGAGAGAAGGGCGTCAAGGTCTCGTTCGAGACCCGCACCCCGAACCTGTTCGTGCAATTCCTGCCGTACGTGTTCTTTCTCGCCCTCATCGTCGGGTTCTACGTCTGGATGGCCAAGCGGGCCCAGGGACAGATGAGCGGCATCATGTCGATCGGTAAGTCGAAGGCCAAGGTCTTCTCGACCGAGAAGCCGTCCACGACCTTCGGCGACGTCGCCGGATACGAGGGCGTGAAACAGGAGATCAAGGAGGTCGTCGACTTCCTGAAGATGCCCGGCAAGTTCAAGGAGGTCGGTGCCCGTATTCCCAAGGGCGTGCTGCTGGTAGGCCCTCCTGGCACCGGCAAGACCCTCATCGCCCGAGCGGTCGCAGGTGAAGCCGGCGTCCCCTTCCTGTCGGTGACGGGTTCGGACTTCATGGAGATGTTCGTCGGCGTCGGCGCCAGCCGGGTGCGTGACCTGTTCCAGACTGCCCGCAAGCAGGCTCCTGCGATCATCTTCGTGGACGAGATCGACTCCATCGGCCGCAAGCGCGGTGCCGGATTGGGCGGCGGTCACGACGAGCGCGAGCAGACCCTCAACCAGATGCTCTCGGAGATGGACGGTTTCGAGACGACCGAAGGCATCGTGATGATGGCGGCGACCAACCGCCCGGACATCCTCGATCCGGCCCTGCTCCGTCCGGGCCGCTTCGACCGCCAAATCGTCGTACCCCTCCCTGATCTCGAGGAGCGGCTGCCCATCCTCCAGGTGCACTGCAAGGACAAGAAAATCGGGCCGGACGTCGACCTGATGCTCGTCGCCCGGGGCACCCCCGGTATGAGCGGCGCCGACCTCGCCAACCTCGTCAACGAGGCTGCGCTGCACACCGTGCGTCGGGGCGCCGACGCCGTCGCCATGATGGACTTCGAGGCGGCGCGCGACCGGGTGATCATGGGCCAGCGTCGCGAGTCGATGGCCCTCTCGGACAACGAGAAGGAACGCATCGCTTTTCACGAGGGTGGTCACGCCGTGCTCGCCTACGTCCTCCCGTCGGCCGACCCGGTGCACAAGGTGACGATCCTTCCCACGGGTATGGCCCTCGGCGTCACCCAGCAACTCCCCATGGAAGAGCGTCACATCTATCCGAGGGAGTACATCGAAGACTCGTTGTGCGTGCGCATGGGCGGACGGGTGGCCGAGCTGCTCGTCTACAACGACCTGTCGACCGGCGCCAACAACGACCTCGTCGGCAACACCGAGCTCGCCCGCAAGATGGTGCGCGAGTGGGGCATGAGCGACCGCATCGGTCCGATGGCCTGGGGCTCCCAGGGAGCAGTCTTCCTCGGCGAGGACCTCATGCACACGCGTGACTACTCCGACGAGACCGCCCGCGTCATCGACGAAGAGGTCGAGACGATCCTGCGCAACTGTGAGCAGCGTTGCCACGACCTGCTGACGGAGTACCGCCACTCACTCGATCTGGTCGCCCGCGGTC